>JAUVET010000155.1 GCA_030594665.1 Methanosarcinaceae archaeon | reverse complement strand
CAATCCGCCCCTGTGCTCCCCATAATTGACCAAAACCAACGCGGAGCGCATCCTGTTCATCCTGTTCATCCTGTCAAAAAGCACCACCATTTACACACGCATCCGGCGCATTCCATCCGCAAGACATCCAATGTTTTGCGCTTAATACAGCGCATGGGATTAGTGAATATAGCGTGGATCAGATTTTTTTCAGACGCAGATGCACGCTGATTTACGCAGATTTGAATTTGTGAGGGTGTTCAAGAATTCGCAGGCAGGTGGCACATCCAAAAATCCATTTACAAGAAACACACGTCAAAACCTCACAAAAAACCGCAAAGTTGTAGATCGATATGCAACTCGCCCCTGTGCCCCCCATGATTGACCAAAACCAAAATGATTGAAACTCGAATCCGGCATAGATCTTAGTTAATCAAAAAACGGCGCGCAGGCTAACCAAAAAACAATAAAAATAGAAAAGGATTGGCGCCGGTTAGAGCGCCGGATTTACTGTAATTTAGGTTTAGACGTTGTACTTCATGTCTGCAATCATCTGACCGCTGACGGTGTCAACGATTGTCACTTTAACGTCCTCGGATGATGGGGATACTACAGTTAAAGCTACACCATCCCGTGTAGGGGATATCTCTACTCCATTCAATTTGACGGCATTATTAGTATCATCTGCAGCATATAGTACAAGAATATCTCCACCTTCAAACATTGCCTTACCAGCTGTTTTATTCATTTTTGTATACTTAGAAACATTGGTGCCTTGTGAAACTGTGATAGTGGTATCTGACATATCAATGCTATCTCCACCCTGATGCTGAAGTGTGACATTACTACCTGATACTCCAGTCAACCTAATACTAGCTACTGGTGCCTGTTCAGGTGGTCCCATGCCGAATACGAACGCTGCGATTACTGCAGCCAAGATCACAGTGATTGCGACCATCAGGATTACACCGATGACCGGCGATACTGCATCTTCTTCCGTTAAGAATTTATTTGCTTTGCTCATGTTATATAGCCTCCAATTTATTTTCCTTAGATTTATACACTCATTTGTTTTTTCTTCTGGACAACTCTTTCAAGTTTTTGTGTCCACATTTTATCTCCAATGTCAGTGTATTCACATTCGAGATAATGTTGCACTGCAATGCTCAGGGCATCCTTGGTTGACGATTCTTTGCATTTCTGCTTGAGCGCAATCAAATCCTCCTCAGCAAGTACCGTTTGTGCGTGTACAATTTTAACCATTATCTCACCTTATCGAGTTTAACCATGTATATCACATGTTTCCTCATTATCATCATTATGATGATGAGTATATAAGTGTTATCGTATTCACTAAAAGAGAATTACATAAAGTGGAAAAACGCGTATGTTGTTGGGATTATATCGCTGAATCTGATATATGATGTCAAATTTGTCATATATTTACTATAATATCATAATATATCGTAATATAGAACAATATATTCTTTCTGGGAACATAATTGTATTTGGCAGGTTTGTAGATCGACCAATAGAAACAGTCAACAAAATCACAATCACCAGTGACTTTTATATATTCGGGTTAAAACCATCCTTTAGCAGATATTAAAATTCGGATTCCGGAATCGGCTCCGGAATCGCGATTGGCATCTGCCTGTCCGAATAGATCACCATTTTAAGATTGTAGAACTCAAGATCATCGTAGTTCGTGCCCTCTAAATTTGCGCCTGAAGTGATTTCGATCGTGTTATCAAATGGGCGTAAAAGAGCAGCGTCAAAGGAAATACAAACAGTTCGTGGGACATGATCCTGGGTCTCATTTATAACATAGTCGTTCAATTTCCCGATGTATTCCCCGTTTATGTATACATTGTCCTGGAACTGTTCCGCGGAAGCATTCAGGGGTACAACGTTTTTGGTAGTAAGTACAAGTTCTGCCGCATCTGCTGCAAGGTCTGTGGTAAACGTTATCGAATATGACACGCCTTCCGGCTCATTCGGAACAAGAGCAGGATCTGCATCATCACCAAGATGGTGATGGTCTTCATCGAGTTTAATGATAGTACTTGTTCCTGTATTTTCGATATGTCTTTCAGGTACTTTGTCTAGATGTATTGACACCCATGCAAATCGTTGTAATTTTGTCGGGGATGGTGTTATTGTAATTGATACCAGATCATCGTGCAAACTTCCGAGCAGTTGATATGCCACCCATGCCCATGTACGGTCATAATTACCGCGAACAGACATCAGATTGCGTTCCGGGTACAATTTATCTGCGAACAAAAACTTGCTGGCATACCTGGAGATGCCATCGTTTTCCATAATATTTGGTAAACGATTGCTGTTTGGATATTGTTGATCCAGCTCCAATAATGTATTTGAATTTGCTTTTATGAGTGTAAGGTATCCGGCAGATCCTGTGTGTTGTCCACCATCGTAATAATGGACAAATATGTTTTCAACAGGTATGTCGCCATCATTTACGATGTTTGCACGAACAACGTCGCCTTCAAATTCAAGTGTAACATCGATGGGATTTTCAAACGGGACAGAAGCCTCATAATAAAGGTCGGTGTAGGTCTCGTCTTCAAAGTATAATTGTGACCTTTTGGAGAACACACCTTCCCACCTTACCGATCCATCCGAAATTTCAGCAGGCGGTTGCGCTGATACCATTCCGGAAGGCACGGCACCTGTCACAGTTACATCGGTTGGTTTTGGTGAGTTTATGAAAACATGGGATTGCAGAAAAAAGGTGCCGGTGTCATTGGAATATTCCATCAGGCTGACCTCTGTTGCACTCCCACGTTGTGGCGAGTACATATTTGAAGGCAGCGAATATGCCAGCACCCCGACAGTGATGATTAAAAATATAAATAGAAGTCCTATTGCACCCTTTTTTTCGTTATTCATAACATCATATTCCTATTTTTCGCCGAGCAGGAAACTGCGGTACCGGTACATAAAGAACGATATCACAACCACGCCGATCGCCGCAACAATGAACTTGGCAAGCGCTTCTTCATATCGCAACAGGTCGATAAGTCCAACAATAAGGAGAATGGCACCCGCCATTCCAAAAGATACACTTAGCTCCTCTGTATCTTTTTTCTGGAAAAATGTGAGTAAGATCAACCCGACTATTCCAAAAGCCATCAGGGTCAAACCTTCTATGAATGCACGCTCTTCACGAATGCCTGAAACATAATAACCTGTTGAAGGATAATACCAATCCATTATAAGCTGGGCACCGTATGCCGCCATCATCATGAACAGCACTGCAAGGACTTATATGAATAACCATTTACGAAAAGTGATGCCCCTGTCCCTGAGTATCAGGAATCTGCCGGCTAAGAACAATATTGATATTAATGATAGTAACTCCCACATCTTCCACATTCCTCCATATTATAATGTTGAACAACTTACGTACTGTGTATATTATAACACAGTCTGTTTATTAAATTTTTGTACAGATCCAGTATCAGTTTTGTCGTATATTTTCCACATTTTAGTATCATTCGTCAAACGCCAGATCCTGTAATTTTTCAAGAGTGTCCGCGCTTTTTTCCCCTTCTCCAATCCGGAAAAGTCCTTTGAGTTTTTTGATCGCATGCTCATCAATAAAAAAATCACTTATGGTCTTGTATTTGTTCATCAACAGGCTGACTTTGATATCAGGATACCTGCTGACAAGATAATTTTTACAATAAACAGCAGCATCCTGATCAGATGTTGCCCTGCCGATTATGATCGCCATTGTCTTGTCACCGAAACAGTGATAGACATTTTGCAGTATAACACAACCTGATATTGTCGGGGTAATAACAATATCTCCTTGTTTAGATGCATATTCATCAGCCATTATCACATGTTTTTTTTCGATCTCAAGTAACTGCTCCTCATTTTCCGCTTCGGCAAGTATAATAAACTCTGTTGCCAGGCCTATCCGCTTCCAGTCAGGAACAATGGTATATCTTTCGATCACTCCATCTTTTTGCATGGCACGTGTATGGTATGCTGCAGAATTGCCGTCCTTGAATTCCAATATCCCGGCAAGCCCGGCATTTGTCATCTTGCCATTTTCCATCAGGGTCAACAGAATATACATATCAGTTTCATTCAATGATGAGAATTCAGATATTGTTTTGGCAATTTCTTTTGTTTTGTCTATATTGTGTATATTCATTGCAATCAACGATAATATGTATTCGTTTTACTAAAACCTTTTCTTTTATCCGAATGAAGCAGAAGATTCCTTCCTCGCCGTATAGCGGTAGAGAGGGAGGGAGGTAGTTCACTATAATAAGACAGCATGACGGAAATACGTCTTATAAGTTTTATGTGACAAACGTCGAACTGTTCGAGGATTGTCACATAAAATATATCTAGTTTTGCGGAGAATGTAAGAATTACTTTGGGCGTAGGTGTTTCACAAGAGCAATTGAACTCTAAGCATGTACCCGAAAGCATGTTTGACGATATGGAAATGTGGATTGATAAAGAAACATGGATGCCGCTAAAAATGGATATGAAAGATGCGAGACTTTTTATTATCTTCCGGAATGGTTTGAAAAACCATAGAGAGCACAGAGGGACACAGAGAAAAAAAAGCAATGACTCTCTGTGTACTCTGTGTAGGTACAATTCCAAAATCCAGTGATTATAACAATAATATTAGACGCAGATTAACGCTGATTTACGCAGATGCAACCTTAAATCTGCGTGAATCAGCGTTAATCTGCGTCTTAAAAATAACTGGAAAATGGGATAGTGCCCTCTGTGTACTCTGTGGTTAATT
>JAUVET010000229.1 GCA_030594665.1 Methanosarcinaceae archaeon | reverse complement strand
AACCCTTCCGACCACGCGGCCCCATCCCGACCTCTGTGTACCTCACGAAGTCAATGACCACGCTTTAGAAAAGCATGGCATCAAGGTTGATGCTCGGAAGTAGATATTTCTTTTAATTGTTAGGATTTAATTCCTTATTGACTTCAATAATGATGTCTACAACTAAATGAAAAAGTCTCTCTGCTTCCATTTGGTCAAAAATTTTATCAGGATGTTCGGCAGTATTTCTTATTTCTCTAACATAATCTAAATAATTCAAAATGTTCAGATGGATAATCCCCACTTTAGCATCCAAGACCTTAAAGCATACTTCAGAGGTGGCAAATATGTCAATGAAACATTAAAATTGCTACCGCAAAAACCAGATCGAATTTTAATTCAGCAGATATTTAGCCGAATAACGAAAATCGGAAGTATTAACAGTGGTTAGTACTGATTAATGGCGAAGGTATTGATAACCACATCCGCGTTTATTAGTGTTTCATCATTGCAAAGAAAAATCAACCGCAGATAAACGCAAAAAAAATCAGAAATACAATTTTACTGATAGCACGTATGAACTTATCGTAACCCTCTTGCGATAACGGCTTTTCCGGCAACCACATCATCGATTGAAAATACCTCCAGATTATAGATACCGCGATAATCTGATATTTCATTGATCACTGAGAAATCCACAGTTCCACTGCCGGGCGCCATGTGCACATCTCCTGCATATTCATCCGTCCACACACCATTATTGTCATGCAGATGTATGTGAACTACATGCCCGTCAAGGTCTTTTGCAAAGTTCCTTACTTTTTCGGAAACACCGCCGCATGTAAGGTTTGCGTGACCTACATCAAATGTTACACCAAGACTTAGGGAATCCACTGCCGTAACAGCTTCCAACAATTCGGTTGTCCCGCAGCACAGGTTCCCAGGGTCTGTGCCTTCCTTGTTCTCAAGACCTAGCATGACACCATATTCATGAGCAGTTGATGCAAGTTCTTTTAGATTTTCGATCATCTGTGAAAATGACAGTTCCCGATTGTCATTTATCCTTCCCGGATGCACCACTACAACTTTTGAATCCAGGCGGTTTGCAAGTTCTATTGATTCTTCCATCAGCCGAAAATGAGTTCGCTCCATATTGGCAGTATCAACAACAAGTTCTTTTGGGTATGTCGGAACATCAGCAAAATACGGAGCATGGATCGAGGTTACAAGATTGTATGTGGAGAGAGCATCTATTATGCTGTTTAGCACATCATCCTGCAATTGAAGGTTTTTGTACAATTCAAGTTTTGGTATGTACAACTCAATTGATCCCACTTCGTCTTTGATCTCCTCGATCGTGCCTGCAAACGATGAAGCTCCAATTATCATATTGTAACATGTGTAAGCAGATGTAATAATTGTTTTGATTTTGACCGACTACACAACCGACTACCAAAATGCTTATCTAATTTATAAGATAACCAACATGTAATGAAATTGTATGTACCTCATCTCGGACATCTTGAAGGCCTTGAAGTACTACTTGCAGGTTCTGATGACATCTATGCCGTTTATATGGCAGGTTCACCCGAATATGTCGGTACCGGAAGAACAAACTTAAGTGCCCCGAAACTTGAGGATATTGCACAACAAACTGAATATGCACATGAGAAGGGAGTTAAATTTGAAATTGTCCTCAACAGTTCATGCATGGGCGGGCAGCATCTCACACCTGAAGGATACCGATCAATTGACTGGTATTTTAACAGGCTTAACGATATCGGAATTGATTCCATAACTGTTGCAGACCCATACCTTGTGGAAATGCTTGCAAGGGATTATGACATAGAAGTTGTCGTATCAGTGCTTTCGTTTGTGGATTCGCCGCAAAAGGCTGAGTTCTATGAAGATTTAGGTGCGGATACGATCGTTATCGATTCTGCGGTTAACAGGCATTTCGATAAACTGGAAGCCATCAAAGAATCCGTATCATGTGACCTGAAGTTGCTGGTAAATGAAGGGTGTCTTTACCAGTGTCCGTTCAGGTATGCGCATTTTAACTTTTTCTCACACGCAAACGGACCCGGACCAAAACCAAATGTCACTGATGACTATTATTATTACAAATGCCTCTCACTAAGGATACAGGACCCTGAACAGTTAATCAAATCACCATGGATCAGACCTGAAGATCTTAAAGAGTACAAACACATCACCGATATATTCAAGATCGGTGGAAGAACTCATTTTGTGAACTGGACATTGAACGTTGTTAACGCATACGCAAATGAGAGTTATGATGGCAATCTTATGGACCTGCTGGATTGTCCAAAGGACTTAAAAGACCTGTTCTATATTCCGAATAAGGAACTTGATGGTGCTCTTTCGCAGTGGAAACAGTGTGAGAAAGTATGCAAACGATGCGGATACTGCAAGCGTTTGACAGATAAAATTACACAGGTATATACAAATGAAGGTACAGGGCGGGTATTAAAACCATTACATTCAATAGGGGAACAACAATGACATTGATCAAACAATTGTTAACGTCACGCGGAGAACTTGAGAACAAACTCAGGAACCTGCTGGGAAAACCTATCTTTTTGATAGAGATGGATGTATTTGCACTGCCATGTGGTTGCAGCGGGGCGACAATTAATACACGCGGGCTTCAGGTGGATGACCTTGAGGTTTTTGAGGAACATATACTCAAATACCTGGACGATACTGCACAATCCCTTGAGATCGATAACTCGTTTATTTTTGCAAGACTTATTCCGGGCACATCAGAGATCGCATCACTTAATTTACGTATGCTGTGTAACAACTGTTACATGGACTTTGCGAGAGGAAGCGGAAATAGACCAAGGCCAGACATATATATATTGCGGTTCGACCGTAAATAATGAGAAAAATCTCCCTTCAGTCGAATTTACGGCACTGTTCCAAAATCCGGTTATCCCAGTGAATATGGGAAAAAATCACCGCAGAGGACGCTGAGTACGCAGAGAATCTTATATTGGCAACTCTGCGCTCTCAGCGTCCTCTGCGGTTGATTTCTTTAATAATAGATGGCAACTGAATGCTAATTTAAATGGATGTTAATTAGAGGCGTGTCGGAAAAAATAACTGGAAAATGGGATAGTGTCGAATTTACTCGCACTATATATTTATAAAATATATACTATGAAAAAAATCATATAACCGTTGTTGTGTGAACGGTTTTTCATAGGCATGCAATTTATAATATGTGCGTTATAAATATGATAGTTCAAGTTAAATCGATCGGAGGGTGATTTTTTATCCTTTTTTGAACTATTTTATCCCAAAAATCATATTGATTTCGAAAGGTTTATGAATGAATTAAGCTAATCCACAACAACATACGTTAGTTTATATCATAATTATGTGATATTGTTATGTGAATAGGAGTAAAGTGCATTTTATATTTGCACTGATTCGCTATTATATTAGTATATAAAAATAAATGGAGGAAAATGAATGGAACCACTCATAGGCATGGGTGTGC
>JAUVET010000003.1 GCA_030594665.1 Methanosarcinaceae archaeon | reverse complement strand
CATGGGATGGCAAGGGCTAAATTTTGGGGTTTGGCTAAATTGAATATTCAAGCGATTATTACTGCAATTACTGTTAATGTGAAGAGATTTGCAAATGTAGTGGGTAGCGCAAGCCCTCTAAAAATATGTTAAAATGTGGAGGAAAGGATGAAATAAGGAGAATATAGGTGTGGATATTGGGCTAAAATTGGAGAATTCTGCCAAATATTGACAAAATGTTTTTATAAAGATGGGAACATGTAGTTAATGTATACTCTGAGTGGGTGAAAAATACGGACTAAAACGACGGTCTCTATGTAGTATTTATTCTTCTAAACAGTTCAGATCCGATTGACATGTCAATACTTTCTGCTACAACATTCCAGGTTTTGGAGTATGATTCAACTATTACTGTGCCATCGGGGGCAACCCTTGGGAGCACGTTTTATGTTGGAATAGATTTGCTAAATGCTTCAAGTGGGACATATATATATGGAGCAGTGCTGGTGCATGAGAGCGCATACCGCGCAGAAATGCAACTTAAATTTGATGGTACTAGGGCCGGAACCAATCTGACCCAAAACGGTGCAGATATAATCCAGGGATATGAAATTGCAGGCATTGGTTTATCCAGCGTGAACAAAACGACGGTTCAAAATATAATTACTGATGGAATCGGTTCAAACAATGGTTCTGTGACGTATAAAACAACAACTACAAACAGTACATCAATACCACTTGTAACCAGTGAATTACGTGCCGGCAATTATATTTTGCTTACCGGAGTTTACAAGTCAGGGGAAATGTTGGTTGCTTTTAATCAATGTGAAATTTTAATAAGTACGGATAGATCTTCTTCCAGCAGTGGATCATCTTCAGCCTCCACTGAGCCGTATGAGACTGTTGCATTAAAGGATGTTGTATCTCTGTATGTTAACATAGGTGACAACATCAAGTATGATTTCAAAGAGGATGAAAACCCAATTGGTTTTGTCAGTTTTGATGCAAAGACAAATGTCGGGTATGTAACAACAACAATCGAGGTATTGAATGATATATCTACATTGGTTTCAGCTCCACCAACAGGTGAAGTTTACAAGAACATAAATATCTGGATTGGAAGATCTGGCTATGCAACCGAGGAGAATATTGTAAATCCAGTCATAGGGTTTAAGGTTGCGAAATTATGGATCTCTGAGAACGACATCGATGAATCTACAATTAAACTGAATCGATATAATTCAGATAAATGGAATCCACTGCCAACCACTAAAACGGGTGAAGATGTAAATTACATTTACTTCAGTTCCGAAACTTCAGGATTTTCACCCTTCGCAATAACAGGCCAGAAAAAGATACATGTAGCACCAACGCCTGCCGTGCTGCCTGAAGAACCCGCCGAAGCGATCACACCCGCACCAGAAGTAGAAGTGCCTCCGGAACCTACGCCCTGGTGGAAGTATCTCCTGACCGGCGCGGTCATCCTGCTGTTCATCGCGGGCGCGTACCTGTATTTGCGAAAGCCGCAAAGTTAATATCCAGTAGCTGCTCATTCTCCGCAGGAGAAATACCAGTTGAGCAGCACCACAGATATTGGAATTAAAGGGGCGGCATTGAACTGAAGTGTTGCCATCACCATCACACATGAAATGAAAAAGATTGCCACAAAACATGTCAAATTATGTGACTTTTTAATATATTCTGGTCATTTGGATTTTAACGAACCGCAGATACACTCACCTCTTATGGAGTTGAGTGCCTGCTACGCCCAAAGGGCGTGCAGGTAACGCAAATTAACGCAGATTTCGCATGCAGTATCCGCGTTTATCTGCGTTCATCCGCGGTTAACAGAACTAATTGATAAGTGTGACCAGAAAATAATAAAAAGTCTCCAATTTCATGTTTGAAAATATACATTTTAACAATTTATTAAACTTATTATAAAGTCCCGCCTCATCCCATAAAATATCCAAACAAATATCCCGCGATCGTTGCAATGACCACAACAAGTGAAATATACACAGAAGCACGCCTGATGCCCATTATCCTGCTTATCACGATCATATTCGGAAAGCTCAATGCCGGTCCTGCGAGAAGCATCGCAAGAGATGGACCCCTTCCCATTCCAAGAAGCGTGAGGGCATTGATTATCGGTACCTCGGTCAATGTCGAGAAGTACATAAGTGCGCCTGCAACCGATGAAACAAAGTTTGATGATATTGAATTGCCGCCAACATAAGACGCCACATATTCAGCAGGCAAAACTTCAACAATGATACCTGCAAAGAACACACCAGCCAGAAGCAGTGGAGTGATCTGTTTTACCAAAAACCATGTCTCACCCATCCAACTGGAAAGTTCTTCACGGCTAAACCATTTAAGTGATGCATAGATCGTGATCGCGATCAATGGAACCAGCACAGCAAGTTGCGTCGCCCATGTTGATAAAATCTCTCCTACAAGAAGGATTGCCAGCAGCAGTACAAACAGTACAGCGCTGTGTTGATGCTTTTCTTCCCCGAATGTGGCAATCTTCTTGCGTTCAACTTTCTCACGTTCAAACACAACTGCCATAGACAATCCTATTACAATGGATAGCAGCACTGCTATAACAGCACGGGCAACTCCAATATCATAGCCCAATATCTTGGCTGTGTAGACAATTGCAAGCAGATTTATAGCAGGTGCCGAGAACAGGAATGTTGTCGCAGGTCCAATTCCCGCTCCGCGCTTGTATATTCCTGCAAAGAGCGGCAAAACCGTGCAACTACATACTGCAAGTATAGTTCCCGATACTGCAGCTACTGAGTAGGAGATATATTTTGGTGCATCGGCACCAAAGAACTTCAATACGGATTCTTTTGAAAAAAGCGATGCTATCGCACCTGCCAAAAAGAATGCAGGCACTAAACACATAAGAACATGTAATGCAAGATACTCCCCAACCGAGGCAATACCAAGTGTAAATAAGTGGATCAGGTAATCTGTTGTCATCAATTCAAAATATATTTAAATAATCAGATATATAGTTATTGGTTTCAAATATTTTTGAAACACCATAGCTGGTTGCCATTGACAATTATTCCAACACTTACTCATGCTTTTCTACATGATCGTGATACTTGTTCCGTGCAGAAGAAATTCCTGAGTGTGTATGTTTGTGGATATGCAGATGTACATGCCCATCCCCACCCTCTATTGTTTCTGTCAGGTTCGTAACCGCACCTTCGATCGAAAGCGGAAGCACATCACACGGATAACCGAAACACTGGAGTATTTCAAAGAGCTGTGTGATCACAGGCACATCCAGGCCGATCTCCACAAGCATTTCTGTGTCTGAAAAAATATCACGGGTTGGTCCGTCTGCGATCACGGTCTTGTCCATGACAATAACCCGTTCTGCAAGTTCGGGAATTGCATTCACATCATGTGTGATTATCAGCAGGGTTTTTCCCTTTTCTTTGAGTCTTTTGAGTATCCCTATCAATTCCCTCCTGCTTTTCGGGTCCAGGTTGGCAGTAGGTTCATCCATGGCAAGTATCTCAGGTTCCATTGAAAGTACAGTAGCAAGTGCAGCCCGCCTCTTCTCGCCTCCGCTGAGATGGTGCGGGACCCTGTGTTCATATCCGGCAAGTCCGACCATTTCAAGAGCATCCTTTACCCTTCGCTGCACCTCCTCTTTCTCCAGGCCGAGATTGATGGGGCCAAAAGCCACATCATCACCAAGCAAAGGCATGAACAGCATATCATCAGCATTCTGGAATACAATACCGATCTTTTTCGGCATTTCATGTATCTTCTTCGGATCAACGGATTCACCAAGGATACTGATAGACTCACGTGATGTGGTACTATGCAGTATACCGTTGAGATGGAGCAGTAATGTGGATTTACCAGCACCGTTCGGTCCGATGAGTGCTACAGATTCACCTTTTTCGATCTCGAACGAGACATTCTCGATTGCAGCGGTCCCGTCATCATATATATAGCTCAGGTCTTGAATTTTAATAGCAGGCATCATGCGCCCTCCAGTGTACTATACCATACTGCAACCTGTACAAAAACAGCAAACCCACAGACTACTATCGTATTGAGCCAGTCCTGCGGTCTAAGAGTAAATTCATGCATTGTGGTAACCTTTCCCGAATACCCTTTTGACCTCATCGCATAGAAGACCCGTTCCGCCTGTTCATAGCTCATCACAAAGAGTGTTGCGATGGCCTTACTGAGCGTGGTTATTGTATACAGGTTCGATCCCCTTTTAAATCCCCTGGAAGTTAAAGAGCGTTCCATCAGCATAAACTCATCAGACAGCACAAAAATATACCTATAGGTGAATGCAAGCATCTGCACCAGTTTGTTCGGCAGATGCAGGCCTTCAAGTGCCTTGATGGTAACATCTATCCGGGAGGTTCCGATCATCGGAAATATCAGCATTACCGATGTAAGTGCTTTGATCACGATCATAAGGGCAAATTCAACCGACTCCATACCCCGGAAGTTCAGCGTAATGCTGCCAATGCGTGCGATTTCAACCCCTTCACCTATGACAGTAAAAGGGATAATAATAAAGAAGGGCAACACAAATAGAAACACCCATTTTAATCGTCCTGCGACAAAGGAAAATGGGATCTTTGATATATAGACCAGGATAATGGCAAAGAGCATACTTGCGATAACCAGTTTAAGATCATATAAAAGCATAATTGAAAATATCAGCGCAAGTATGGAAATAACCTTAAGGCGGGGGTCCCATCTATGGATCGGTGAGGATAATCCTGAATATATATCGATCTCTGATATCAAACCGAATCACTTCTTAATAACATATCATTGTTTGTCTGACTTTGCCGAAAATCCGGAACCAAATTCAGTTTCATGAATACATCCGGACAATGGGAGGATTTGCTGGATCATAATCGTTTTTTAATACTCAACATTTCCGGTTTGACTGTTGCAAAGAATCCAACAATCACTCCGGTAAAGATAGCCTCGACCAGGATGACCGGGAGATGTGCAACCACAACAACTGTTGTCACTTCAGTAAACGCATCACCTGTTATCAGAAGTTCAACTGCAAGTAACAATACGGCAAGTGCAACTGCAATCCCTCCTGCGATCGCACCGAATAATATCTCATTTTTACTTATTCCAATATTAAGCTTAAGCTTCATTCCGGCTTTGAAAATAAAAAAGGATATTAATGCAGGCATGCCCATATTAACAGTATTGATGCCGATCGTTGTGACGCCGCCATGCTGGAATAGGAAGGCTTGCATCACAACCGCTATAAAAATACAGGGATAAGCGAGTATTCCAAGCGTCACACCTGCAAATCCACCTAATACCAGGTGAACACTTGTAGGTCCTGCCTGGAAATGGATCAACGACGCTACAAAGACCGCTGCCGTAATAACCGAGAGTTTTGGTACATCATCGATTTTCATCTTTTGGAGTGTATATGCCAGAATTGCTGCAGTGATCACCCAGCCAGATCCCCAAAGCCACGTTGCAAGTATGCCATCTGAAATGTGTACCATATGTATCCCTCATTGATTTTTTACTGTCATTCGTCCGGATTGCCGTATTGAAACTGTGAGTGTTGTTTAAGTCAATCCTGAATTACTGTGCTTTCATTTTTCTGGCTGAAAGATATGCTGCTATTCCGCCTATTCCAGCTAAGAATCCAAATCCAACAAGAACATTCAAGTATAGCGGCAGTTCTGCATCTTCAGGCTGTGAACCTGCAGTCAGGTCAAACTCAAGTTCACCCTTGTGCCCGGTGAGCTCCACTTCCACTCTATAACTTGAAGTACCCAGTTCGGGTGTGAAATGATATAATCCATTTTCATCAGTCTTGCCTTCAAGAAAAAGCTTTTCTTCTTCATCCCTGATAGAATATACCTTTACATCTGCATAGGGCATGGGGTCCCCACCACCGTACCATGCCTTTATCTGCACATCCATTATCTGTTCTCTTAAATGTACCCTGTGTGCGGATACGGCAGGTACCAATACCATGCTTAAAACTATTACCAGTATCAGAAGACTCAGAATTTTAATTATTTTCATGTTATATTATCCTCCCTTTCAATAACCATATTTTTGTTGAACAAATTTATTTGACCATTTATTTGACCATTTATTTGACCATTGTCAGAGAATAATCAATTTAAAAAAAAGACCGACAGGAGTTAAATAACCCCTATTGATCTGAAGTCTATCTATTTTCTCCTCAATATAAGGAAAAGTGCTGAAACCAATCCGATCACTGCAAAAGTGATTCCAAAACCTGGTGTACTGGGTGTTGAAGACTGTGCAGCGGCTTGTGCATCCTCTGCTGCTTGCTGGGCCTGTGCTACTGCCTGCTGGAGTTCAGCAGATGATGCGCCTGAGCCCTGAGCTTCAACAGGTGGGAACGCCTCAATTACCGGAACGATGAACACACCTCTTACATTTTGTCCACTCTCGGGTTCCATGGTGGCACCGACAAACCATATACCGGGTTCATCAAGTGAATACACGAACTCTCCGTTATCATTGGACTTCATAAGCCGTGTGAATATCATAGGTGGGTCATACGGGAACATTTCCTCTGCCAGTTCAACTATCTCTTTGCCGGCATCCAGTGTGTGGTATATTTCAATCTCCACAGGTGCATTTGTAAGCGGTTGGCTATTGTACATTGCCTTTCCTGCGAACACAAACCCTTCCTCTATGCCATAGGGCCGCATGTATGGAATGATCTCGGTCTGCTGTCCTACCTCTGCATCCCAACCTTCCCACATCTCTACACCACAGTGAATAACAGCTTTGGTGTAGTCTATCATGTTCTCATCTTCATCCTCGTATTTGACAAATACAACAGTATCGCCATCCTGGTCAACAGTGAACGAGGCTTTGTAGGCTTTAAATGTACCAAGTTCCCCATCTTCATCCATTCCATCAACTGTGATCTCTTCAGGCGTAAGTTGCTCAACAGTGCCATCCTTTTTCATGACAGATATCTCGGGAACTGTTGACATGTCAAATAATATATGCTCGTAGGGGTGTCCCCACATCATATATATTGTCTTTGTCTCTCCCAGTTCTGCAATATAATCTTCGGGTGCTACATCCCACACCGAATCCGCAGTATCACTGGGGAAGACCATAGTAAAATGCGCACTTCCCATGCCAGCAGATGCGATCAACAATAGCACTGTAAACAGGGCTTTTATTAAATTTCCTTTCATTTTATCACCAATTGGTATTGTTTATATGTAAAATCATATTTTAATATCTCGATATTAAAATCGTTCTCATTTTCGTATGACACATATATATTAATAATTAACGTTTTGATATGATTTTTATACAAGTCGAATTTTCAGTAAATTTATTATATGAAAAATAAAATATAAAATCGTGATTATTAACAGTATATTATTTTAATTATATACAATTAACAATTTATAGCATATAATGATGTTATTAAGTAACATAAATATTGAACTTTACACAGACTTCAATGTTTTGGGTTTTTGTATCCGAGTTTATAAGATATCAAAGAAAAACACGAAATTTTCAAATCTGCAAAAACGATACTACTTGAAACAGTTTTATATTTCATGTTTTATTTATAATTGTAGGAACGTGCCGCGCTGCGCGCGTGTGGCCGCCCGTTTTTCACATCTATCTTGACTCCTTTCATCTAGCGACATTGTATGGTTGATATAATGGTCTATGTAATGTTGTGAAACTTGCTTATCTACTGATTTGCTCATAACAGCATCTATACAGGCTTGCAAAAGTGTGCATTCATCAATCCAAAAAAAACAATCCGTTAGCGAATTTAAATCTTTTACAGACAATATAAATCTTTTTCACAAAAAACAACATCGATATGTTTTAGTATTTGACATCAATAATACCACAAAAAATAGTAGATAGGTAGAAAAACGTGATGCAAAAAACAAAATTTCCATTTTCATTATTCAAACGAAACGACAACGAACATACATTGTGCACATATAAAGCAAAGCACACCAAGAACCAAAAGTCAATCTTAATAAATTGCAGGGATTGTGATAGCGACTCGACATTGAACAATGAGATATGTCGCAAGAACATTTTTTCAATCCTTCTTGCAGAACCCCTTGTTGACAGGATCGTGCTGTCCCACCTATACGAGAGGGACTATGAGGGCAGTGACCTCAAACTGCTCTATGTGCTTGCGCGATTTCAGGACTACCTGAACTCTTACACCAGTGTGGAAGTCGCCGCAGGCGACTGCACACAACCCATGCGACCGGAATGTGTAAACAAGCGGAAAGAGTTGATCGATTCCATCATCGAAATTGCCCGGAAAGATCCGGTAAAGGCATACAATTCTCTCATGCAGCCAATCGATCCGGCAGGACTTCAGCCTACCGATCGATCTGGCAATCCCGAATGTACTGATTGTATAGAGAATTTCGCCGCAATCCTTGATGAGATGAGGGATATGACATCCCAACTAAAATATAAAAGCGGTTTTGCAAATTTTGATTTTGACAGTAACAGTAAAATTGATAATGTACATTTTGACTATGACAAACATGTCAAATCCCATGTCAGACCTGCATTCTCCACATCACGGATCTACACCGAACCGCCCGAAAACACAAAATTCCTGGAATGCTATGATGTCCGGCACAACGATGGGCGAAGTCTGGAGGTGTCGATATACGAATTAACGGACAGACCCGAAAAACTGTATCTCATAACGCCCCTGGAATATAATCTCAAGCCACTGGAACTAAAACTGATCGAAAGGGTGCGCAAAAAGATGATACGCCATCGCCCTGCCAACCTGAACTTTGCTGACCCTTCAAATTCAAGGGAATACTTCAGGCGCATGGGAAAACAAATGCTGGTAGACGATGCGCGGGTTCACGACATTGCGCTGACCCCATTCCAGATAAACACATATTCCGACCTGCTGGCAAAATATACAACCGGATTGGGGATACTTGAAGACCTGCTATCCGATGAACGGGTAACAGATGTCTACATCAATGCCCCTGCCGACCTGAATCCTGTGCACGTGGTAATGGACGGGGATGAATGCGCAACCAACATATTCCTATCCCAGGACGATCTCGATTCCATGGTATCAAGGTTCCGTGCTATCAGCGGTCGCCCTTTCGGGGAAGCCACGCCTGTTCTTGAGATGGAACTAAAGGATTACGGGGTGCGGGTCTCGGTCATCGGCGACCCACTCAGTGCCAACGGGCTGGCATATGCATTCCGTAAACATGCTCGCACCCCGTGGACACTTCCAAGGCTGATAAACACAGGCTCGATCTCACCACTTGCCGCAGGCCTGTTGAGTTTCCTCATGGATGGGCAGTCGTCCGTGCTTGTTGCGGGAGATGTCGGTGCGGGAAAGACATCACTACTCTGTGCAATGTTGCTGGAAATACCACAAAAGTACAGGATACTGACGATCGAGGACACACGGGAAATACCGATCAGTGACCTCCAGCAACTCGGCTGGAAAGTGCAGGGCATGAACTCACAATCCGCGATCATCAAATCAAGTGTCGAGATCGCACCCGATGTTGCCCTGCGTGCAGCGCTTCGGCTCGGAAACTCATCCCTTGTGATCGGTGAAGTACGCGGACCCGAAGTTGCGGTTCTGTATGAAGCAATGCAGATAGGAACCGCCGGAAACTCTGTAATTGGCACGATACACGGTGCTTCCACAAAGGCGGTCTATGAACGGATCGTTTACACCCTTGGCGTGCCGTCGGCATCGTTCAAAGGTACGGATGCTGTGATCGTGTGCTCCAATACAAGACTTGGCGGAGGTATGACAAAAACGAAAAGGGTGATCCAGATCTCCGAAGTCAACAGTACATGGGATGACGGTGCAGACTATAGTGAAGTATTTTCTGATATCCTCTCATTCGATGCATCGATCGATTCACTTGTGTCTACCGATATTTTAGACCGGGGACAGTCAGAGTTGATCGGCAAGGTCGCAAAGAAATGGGGGATCTCGATCGATGCCGCATCGCGTAATATCAGGATGCGGGCAAAGATAAAGGAAAAAATGGCTGCGGCAGGGTTGATAGATCCGGCACTTGTGGAAGCCGATGTTGTGAGTATGTCAAACAACATGTTCTGGCTGTTCATGGACGATGAGAAAAACAATCCGAACGGATCTGATTACCAGAATGTTTACAACCGATGGAGCGAGTGGTTTGACGATCTTTCGTCAGGCTACTGACGATGTCCGAATGAGAGGTGGTACCGGTTGGAGAATGAGCAATATGAGGCTGGGAATTGGTACTTGAGGGGTTGCAAGTTCACATCCCGCAATTTTGGATGGCTTGTTGGGGATATCGATGCATTTGCCAAAAAGTCAGAGCAGGCGGTTAGTCAGAAATACAAGGATGCTTTAAGTTTCACCGGTTTTGATGTGGAACCGTTCGAGACATCCCTGTTCGCCTACGTTGGTGCACTTGGTGCACTTATGGTGACACTGTTTATGGATGTAATACTGTTCCGGCTAACAACATTCGAATCCAATGTCTTGGTCATGGTTGCTGTTCTCACAGTGGCGATCCCTGTCATTGTGCTTGTGTACCTGAGTGAGTATGTAAAGATACATGCTAAATTTATGAAAGTGCAGTCCCTTGGTGATATTCCTGAGGTTTTGAGTTATATTGTGATGGCAATGAAACTCGTTCCCAATATGGAGCGAGCAGTACTGTTTGCTGCAAAGAACTCGACCCGTCCGCTTGCAAGAGACCTCAAGAAAATGATGTGGAACCTCCAGATCCGTGTTTACAGCAGTATGGATGATGCTGTTGTGGATTTTGCGAACCTGTGGGGCAAGGATAGTGAGTATTTCAAACGGGCACTGCACCTTATCAAGAGTTCAACGAGCGAGCCTGATGACGCTCAGCGCATCATCACACTAAACCGTTCGCTTGACATTGTGCTTGATGGTACGAAAGTGCTCATGGACGGATTTGCGGCAAAACTTAAGACTCCGACCTATGTATTGTATTCGATCTTCATCCTTATCCCGCTCGCGCTTGTTGCACTTCTCCCTGCTGTGACAGTTGTTGGATTGCGGTTCGACATCCTGACGCTTGTTATTGTGTATGATATTGCGCTCCCGCTTCTGACATTTTTGTATGCCGAGTATATATTGATGCAACGTCCGGCTGCATTCACTCCGCAGCCGATCCCTGATACCCACCCCGATCTTGTCAATATTAAAATGAAAAAACGGGTGGCGATGGTCGTAGCTTTGATCATAGGGGGTGCCATTGCGATTTCCGGCTACGTGATGGTGTATTTCGGGAATCCATACCAGATAATCTCCACAGGCACGCTTGAAGGACTACTGCCTCCGGCACTCCCTGTTTTATTGGGAATGGTTGTTACGATTGCGATCTACTTAAATGCTGCATCCGCCCCATACAAGAAGATACGTGATAACATCAGGAAGATGGAAAACGAATTCGCAGATGCACTTTTCATACTCGGCAGGCGTATTTCAGAAGGCAGGTCGGCAGAAGAGGCTTTTGCGCATACTGCAATGACAATGGAAGGTTCGTCCATCGGGGATGCGTTCGGGAAGATATCGACCAACCTTATCAGTATGCGGGCAACCATTACGTCCGCGATATTCGATGAGGATTTTGGTGCGTTCAAAGACATATATTCAGACAGGATCAGGACAACAATGTTACTTTTTGCAGAGAGCGTCCACAAGAGTCATGAGGCTGCCGGTGTTGCGATCATCAAATTGGCTGACCACTTAAAAGAGTTACAGGAGGTTGAACTGAACATCAAGCGCTCTCTTTATGATATGACCTCCACAATGCGCTCAACAGCAGCGATCTTTGCGCCGCTTATCGCTGGTGTGACCATTGCGCTTTCCGAAGTCATCCAGAAGATATTGCAGAACGTGGCAGAGGGACTTTCGCGCCTCCCTCCGAACATGATCCCGGGACCTGCGCAGATCAGTCCCGAAAACCTGAACCAGTCCATCCCGCCAGATATGTTCATGTTAGCTATAGGGGTATATCTAATGCTGGTTACGGCGATACTCACACGTTTTTCCGGAACTATTGAATATGGTGGCGACAAGCCGCAGTTGATGTATGACCTCGGGCGAATGCTACCGATTTCTGTGGTTGTGTTTACAGTGTCTGCGGTTGCTTCGAGGTTGATATTCAGGGGATTGATCTGAAGTATTTTTGTATTTGTATAGCTGGTAAACGAGATTGTTCTATCAGATACTAAAACCGATGCGACCGCCGCAGGTGGCACGTTCCAAACATTAGAAAAAGTTATAAATTATATACTACGAGAAAACGATAACTTCGTTCGCATATCTTACCACACGTATACAAATACAATATTTCATAAACCCAATCCTCATGCGCTAAGATAACAAATAAATACTTACCCCACTTAACAGAACTATTGAGCAAGTGGACTGATACATAAATTACAGCCCGCGCTTGGCCTAAGGTGAAGCTATGAATGTAAAAGATGTTATGAATTCAGATGTGGTTTCTTGCAAACCGGATGATGAGATAAGCAGTGCAGCACAGCTTCTAAAGGAGCAGAACATAAGCGGGCTTCCTGTGGTTGACGGGGGCAAGGTTGTCGGGATCGTGACTGAAGCAGATGTCTTGAAGTTGCTTAAAGTGCCGGAACATGGAGGATTATGGTTGCCGAGCCCGTTCGAAGTAATAGAGATCCCAATTCGGGAATTGATAAACTGGGAAGAAACAAAACACATGCTCACGAACATCGGGACAAAACCGGTAAAGGAGATCATGGAATCTGAGGTATACACAATATCCGCGGACAGTTCGATCGAAGATGCATCATCAATGATGATAAAACATAAAGTTAACAGGCTTCCGGTCCTGGATGGCGAGGAGCTTATCGGCATCATCACGCGCGGCGATATTATTCGTGGGCTTGCAGATGCGTAGAATTAGATAGACATGGACTTGGGTTTGGGGTTTAGATTTGGGTTTAGGTTCAAATGACTAAAATGAAACAGATCGATGGTGGGGTATGTGCTGTCAAAGGTGTTCGCGCGAGTGGGATAAAACACGGGAAGATGGGACTTGCCATAATCGTAGCAGAAGGCAGCGCAGCAGGAGTATTCACACGTAATAAGGTAATTGCAGCGCCTCTTATAGTTACCAGGGAGAATCTTTCAAACAATGGTAATGGTACTGGCAATGGTAATGCCAAGCTCGCAGCTGTCATTGCCAACAGTGGAAACGCTAACGCATTCACAGGCGAGCAGGGGATCGCCGATGCTAAAGAGATGGCACATATCCTTGCCGGACAACTGGATGTACCTGAAGAACTGGTCGGTGTGGCATCCACGGGGGTTATAGGACGAAAACTCGATATGGACTGGATCCGCGAACATGTCGGTGAAGTTGTGGAAGCACTCGACAGTACGCCGGATAGTAGCAATGCAGCAGCACGTGCGATCATGACCACTGACCTGGTTTCAAAGGAATCGGCTGTCGAACTTGAAAGCGGCGTGCGGATAGGTGGGATTGCAAAAGGTTCAGGCATGATCGAGCCGAACATGGGAACAATGCTATCATTCATCTACACAGACGCATCACTTCCTGCCAATGTGCTGGAGGAATGCCTCAAAAGGTCAGTTAATAAGAGTTTCAACATGATCGTGGTCGATGGTGACACCAGTACAAATGATATCGTACTTTTAACAGCAACAGGCGCGTCATCGGTTGAGCCGCAGGTTGAGGAGTTCAGGACGGGACTTGACCATGTGATGACCGATCTGGCAAAGATGATCGTGCGCGATGGTGAAGGTGCCACAAAATTGATCGAAGCGCAGGTCAGGAGCGCAAAAACAGAAAACGATGCGCGGATTGCAGCAAAAGCAATCGTGCGCTCACCGCTTGTGAAATCCGCAGTGTTCGGGAAAGATCCGAACTGGGGGCGGGTTGTTGCAGCAGTCGGTTACTCCGGTGCGGATATCGATCAGGATAAAATATCACTCGCATTTGCAAGTGGTGACAATATTGTACATCTTGTAGAATGCGGAAATATTCCGGATGCATCAACTGATGTGTTAAATTCACTTGAAAACATCATGGCGCAAGATGAGATCATTATAATGGTCGATATCGGACTTGGTGAACAAAGCGCAATTGCATGGGGCTGTGATCTGACGTATGATTACGTAAAGATCAATGCAGATTACACGACATAGTGTTTTGATATAACATTAATATAGGCTAACATCATTTATGAGTGATGGGTTCAGGTAGGAAAATATATGCATCTTGCACAATGGGATAAGCATTACTATGAAGCATTCTCTGACATAAAGAAGTCATTAAGTAACGTGAGGGGTATGTTCGTTGCCTACAACAGCAACATTGATGCAATAAAGCACATTCGTGAAAAAGACATTTCTAAACTATTGACACTTGTTGATCTTGGTGAGGTTCAGGAAAAGGTTGTTAATTATCCACGTGAGATAGCGTCACCTGCCGATTTCCTGTCACGTTTGATCATAGCGATGCGTGATGGCAAAGCAGCCGAAGTTCCGACATATACCTCCGATATTCATGAATGGCTGACAGATAATCTTGTTTTTGATGATGCCCGCATGGGTGGCCAGGCAGGGATAATCTCCAATCTTCTGGCACATCTTGGTGTCAGGAAAGTGATAAGCTATGTGCCATGGCTCTCAAGAGAACAGGCAGAGTATTTTGCAGACCTTCCAAACTTGCTGCACCCGATATTCAAAAATGGAAAACTGTTGCTCAAAAATCCACGTCATGCATACAATCCGGAATTTAAGCCAAGAGTGAACTGGATAATCGAATTTTCAAAAGGGCTTGAGGTCAAGTACGGGGAAGAGCATTTTGTTGTCCCGAGGGACAACCGCTTGATCATATCATCACGTCCGTCATGGATACGTATTGACATGAGCAGGGAATTGTATGAACATATCCCGGAACTTGAAGAGGATGTTGACGGCGCAATCCTTGCAGGATACCAGATGATCAGGGAAAAATACGATGATGATACAACGTATAATGAATACGTAGGACGGGCTGTCAATGTCATCGAACGGCTCAAGGAAGGCAATCCCGATATACGCATACATGTGGAATTTACATCTATCCAGAACAAGACGATCCGCAAAGCGCTGCTTAAGGATATCGTTCGCCAGCATGTTCATTCACTCGGGCTTGACACCGTCGAGGTGGCAAATGCATTGAATGTCCTCGGGCATGAGGAACTTGCATATTCTGTGATCAATAAAGGCGAGAACGGCATTGTGGCATTGTATGAAGGTGCAGTGCGCCTGCTCCATGATCTTAAGCTTGAACGGGTGCATGTTCATTCACTTGGGTTCTTTATCTGTGTGATATCAAAAGACCATCCACTTGATGTGGAAGGACACAGGACTGCATTGCTATTCGGATCAATACTTGCAGCTGCACAGGCATCGCACGGTTCGATTGAACATTTGGATGATGCTGCAACGGGACTTAACATACCGATTTCGGAAGATGGATACAGGGAACTGGAAATTCTTGGGAAGTACATGATAAGAAGAAGTATATGCTCAATGGATGAATTTTTTGATGGATGTATTCGTACACCCACTCATGATGTGATCGTTGTTCCATCGAAAGTGGTAAAAGATCCGATCGCGACAGTCGGAATTGGGGATGCGATATCGGCAGGTGCTTTTGTGGCTATGCTTTCGAAGATGAGATCGGCAAAATGATGAAGTAGTTAAGGAGCATGTTTTGATGAAGATACTATGCGGGTACAATGTTAATATCGATTCGGTATTCAGTATCAGTGGGGAGGAAGTATCAGATCTTATCAGATCTCAGGACATGGGCGAGATCACTAAAAAGATCAAAAACCCACCAAATGCAATTAATTCGGTTTCGGATTTTGTTGTCGGACTTGTGTTGTGTATGCAAAGCGGAAGCGGAGCTGAATGGCTAATACATGAAAAGTCAGTTTTTGATTTTTTGAAGAACCGATTTTTTGATAGGTCTATTCTCAGAATGGGTGGAAATGCGGGAATAATGGCAAACGTCTTATCAGAAATGGGAGCCGGTCTGGTTGTTCCTAATGTTATGAAACCTTCAGTGGCACAAATGTCACTGTTTTCAAAGAAGTCCATCATGTTGCCACAGTCCGAAGAACAGGCGTTCGAATGTTCTGATGAGTTGGTGCATTTTGTATTTGATTTTAAGAAAGGAGAAACATTTTTGCTTGATGGTACTAAATTTAAATTTACGGTACCAAGGGAAAATCGTTTCATAGCAACGTATGACTGTGCAAATATCGAACTTGCTGTAAATCCTGATTTTAAGAACTATGCTCTTGAGCATATAAATGAGATGGATGGCGTTTTGCTTTCCGGATTCCATATGCTTATGGATATGTATCCTGATGGTTCCACGTATGTTGAAAAAATTAACAGTGCAATTGAGCAGGTAAAGGTTTGGAAAATATTGAACCGCAGTTTGAGGGTACATGCCGAATTCGGGCATTTTCTCAACATGGATATTGCCTATTCCGTGTTTTCAAAATTGGCACAACATGTTGATTGTATCGGCATGAATGAGGATGAGCTTGCAATGCTTTCCGGTATGCATGGTGTGCCTGCACGGTGCATTTTGCAGATGGATGCATGCCCGGCAATCGATGCCATGATCCGGTGTGCGTCAGAGTTTGGGGTCAAAAGGATGATAATACACACGCGGGAGTTTGTGCTTAGCGTCTGTGTATTAGATATTGCAGATCCTGCCCTGGAACTTGAAGCAATGGGTTTTGGTGTGAAATGCGCGGCTACATTTGCCGCGACCGGAAAATTGGAGAGTCGGGAGTTTGTTGATACGGAAGCATCTACCCTGGATGAAAGCATTTTCGGCAAGGAGCAGGTGCAGGAAGTGCGGGCTTACATTCATGGAAAACAGTACGGCAGCGGAGTGGCTGGTGATTATTGTGGATATATGATCAAGATTCTGCCGACAATCCTTTGCGATGATCCTATCGCGACAGTCGGACTTGGTGACACTTTCTCATCCGCCACATTTTTAAGAGAACTCGAACTGCATAAGATGTATGTATAGTTTTTCGGGTGTCGATCTAGATCTTGACCACACGCTTGATTGCGGACAGGTTTTCAGGTGGGAGCGTGAGGATATAGACGTGGATCGGTGTGCAAGTGCGCGCGCGGGTGAGCGTGTAGGGGACTGGTGGATCGGTGTGGTCAATGGAGATGTTGTCCGCGCGAGGCATGACATTGAAAGCGGCACAGTTCTTGTAGATTCGTCCCTGCCGCGTGAGTTCGTTGCTTCTTATTTCAGGCTGGATGATGATCTTTCACAGATACTTGGCAGCATTAACAAAGACCGTCACATCAGGGAGGCGATACAAAGATATCGCGGGCTTCGTCTTATCCGGCAGGAGCCGTGGGAGTGCATGATCTCATATATGCTTGCAACGGCTTCGAGTATTCCGACTATCAAGAAAAGGATCTCACTTTTGAGCCGGATGTTTGGTGATAAGATCGGTGAAAGGTATTATGGTTTTCCTGATGCGGCGTCCCTTGCGGATGCCGATGGATCGGACATCGGTGAGTGCAAACTTGGATTTCGCGCCGGAAGGATACAGAAGGCTGCACAGCAGGTGGCTGATGGGGAGTTTTGTTTTGATGAGTTGTTCGAGATGGATTATCCTGGTGCGAGGGAGAGATTGATGGAGATCGAGGGGATTGGCGAGAAGGTAGCGGATTGTATTCTTTTGTTCTCGCTTGATAAGATGGAATCTTTTCCTGTGGATACGCATGTCAGGCAGGTTGTTGAGAAGTATTATTCGGATGATGAATACTTTGGCGGTGGTGTTGGTGTTGGTGTTAGGCTTAGCAATCACAAGATGGGTGAGTGGGGACGCAGGTATTTCGGGGAGTATTGCGGGTATGCGCAGGAGTATTTGTATTATTGCTGGAGGATGCGAGGTATCGTGAAAGATCTGAATGTACCATTGAATTACGGTGTAGCTGAACTGGAAGAGGATATGGAAACTGCAAATAGGCTGGGTTTATTTTAAAATACCGTTTCTATCAAACCATCTTTTGATACCAAGCATAACAATAGTATGGATGGACAATTCCATACCTTTTCTCTTTTGTGCAAGAATGAGTGTGCGCTGAGGATGTGTGGGATTTGGATCTCACAAAACCTGTGTTAGAGTGGACGTCGTATAACTGGCACTATCTCAAAAACCAGTTATTTCAATAGAGGATTTATCAAAATCGATAATTACATAGACACGGATTTCACAGATTTACACGGATTTAAGCTTGTTCGGAATCGATATCAGAAGGGTCTATTGGGTTTGTGGTGCAAAGTGTTTGATATTTGATAAACATTAAATCTGTGTAAATCCGTGTAAATCCGTGTCTGAAAAATAACTGGATTTTAGAACTGTGCCGTTATAACTGCACACTCCTGTCCTCGCTTCGCTCGTCCCTGCGGTATGGCCGTACCAGCGCGGTTTTTGTGTATCCACAATTCACTAAATGTAAGCCTTTATTGCGTTTCCGATCTGGGAGAACGTAGCGGTATCCCACTGGTCACAGCACAAACATGCAATTCTAAGTCTAAGATCAGCAAATACAGCGCCGACTGTAAATCGTTTATATCACATATTCGTTAATCTGCCTGCGCTACAACACAATAGTGCACTGGCCGAGAAAAATCTCCCTCCGGTCGATTTAACCCGGACTATATAATTCTATAAATTATATACTCTAAAAAAATACAAATGGGTTATCGTAAAAAAATATGTGAACGGGTTGGAATGGGGATTATTAAAATAGTAACCCGTTCGCATAATTATTAATATGCCATTGGTTGTATATATACATATCTATATATCACATTTTTATACAATTACCTGAGGTCTTCAAGTTCGATCAGTATACTGCGACGTACAAGTTCTTCCTTTATTTCCTCAAAGAAAACGCCTGCTCCAGCCACATGTTTATGTTTAAAGTCGGCTACACGTCCTCCTTTGCCTCCAATTGTAGTTAATTCT
>JAUVET010000220.1 GCA_030594665.1 Methanosarcinaceae archaeon | reverse complement strand
CCGGCACTGCCATTGCATGAGACGATAAGTCGTACCAGTTCAGCCGGATCCGTCTTACTGTGCCGCAGTACAAGATCGATATACTGCACAGGGCTTGTGTCGGTGCGTGACATCTTTGCTGGGTGCTTGCCAAGTACTTCCCTGATCAAATTTTTCGTGCCTGCGACCGGTGTAAATCCCAGCCGCACAACCTTATCCCGGGTTCCGGAAAATGTGAGTTTCCGTTCAAGTTCATGTTTGTCTTTCGCAAAGACAAGTTCGGCATCGGGATGTTCTTTTAAAGTGGAACATGCAAGAAGTACCCCGTCCACGTCTGTTCTGAATGCTATTATCATGAACACACCCCCATAAACGAGTGAAGATTGGTCTGTTTGCTGCCGTTGATCTCAATGAACGGACGGGCGCGTGAGATCACAACACCCATGCGCGCGAGTTCCTGTTCCGACAGGATAGGGCGCGCCTGCATGATACGGTTCGCACTGATAGGACCGATCCCGGGCACCATGAGCAACTCATCACGCGCCGCCGTGTTTATGTCCATCGGGAAATGATCGGGATGCGCATACGCAAGACGCATCTTTGGGTCGTCGTCTGCAAGAAAACCGTCGTCATTGAATATCACATCGAAATCCGATGCCGCCATGCCATAATCTTTCATCAAAAACGATGCCTGATACAATCGATTCTCGCGCCATTTCGGTGATGCGATGCCGTTTTGCAGTGGCGTATCCGGCACCGGGTCAAAGCTCATGAAATACGGGCGGCGAAGTGCATACCTGTCCATGAACTTGTGCACGGTACTGATTATTTCCCTGTCAGGCTCGCCAGCTGCCCCCACTACGAACTGCGTATCGTTCGCACCCACAATACGACCGCCATATCCGACCTTGCGCCTCTGTTTCCTGATCAGGTCGCGTGTCCATTTCAAGCGGGTCAGGATGTCATTGTTATAATCGAAATTCGGGCATATCTCGGAATAGTTGACAGAACTTGTGGTTTCGGCATTCACCCCGAACTTGTTGGAGTGTTCCGCGATCTGTTCAAGAAGATGTTTAGGGGTTCCGGGCATCACTCTTGTGTGTATATATCCTGTAAAACCCTGACTGCGCAATAGTTTTGCCACCTCAAGCTGTTTCTCGGCTGTATTTTCCGCATCACCGATAATGCCTGATGAGAGAAACAAGCCCTCTATGGCGTTCTTACGATAGAACGACCATGTTATCTTCACAATTTCCTCAGGCGTCAGGGTTGCGCGCACCATGTCGCGCCCACTGCGGTTCGGACAATATGCGCACTCTCCGGCACATGAATTGGTCAGCAGGGTCTTGTAAAGCTGGATACAGCGACCATCCGGTCCGAATGCATGGCACACTGCACTCTGGTTGCAACTGTCATATTTGGTGCCTTGTGCAAGGATACGCATGCGTTCGGTGAGGGTGTGATAGTGCTCGGTCATTTCGTAATAGATGCACCTTGAGTTATATAACCTTGAGCCAAGCGGGGTGAAAGTAATCAGGTAGGTGTTTGAGCGTATTTTGTTCCCTGACGTACCCAGCCCGGCCGAGCCGGAACCAGAAGGCAGCGCGGTTCCATTTTCAATTTATTTTTTTTTAGACGCTGATTTGCGCAGATTTCAGGTTGCATCTGCGTAAATCTGCTGTCTTAAAAATAACTAGAAAATGGAACAGTGCTGATTTGTGGTGCAAAGTGTTTGATGTTTGATAAACATCAAATCGGTGTTAATCCGTGAAATCCGTGTCTGAAAAATAACTGGATCATGATGCAGTGTCATGCGTATACTGTATGAAATATTTATGGTCGCTTGCATTGCAAAAAGTGTTGTTAACAACATAAAATAAATATTCGATGCTCTTTATATAGTTGAGCATCATTCAGAAATCTCTATAACCAAATAAGTTTAAATCTTTCTCCTCTTAGAAAACCATGTACTCTAAATTTATCTGATACTCTTAAATGAAACATTTCCGTTTGTTCAGGACTAAAACCTAAATGTCTCATCATGCCTTTTGCTTTGTTGGTTGTAGTCGGTGTTTTTTCAAAAGTTTTGAAAACAAAAGGCCAATCAGGTGCATTATGTAATTTATTTATAAAACCATCAAATTTTCGAAGATTATGATCATTTTTCAAATCATCGAATGACTTGAACCCCAAATCAATATATTTCAAACTAATATTTGGTTTTTCATCTCTGGAATGTGGCTGATAGAGTTTTTGATGAACTCTTGGCAATCGGTTTCCAACAATTTTTTGAGATGTCCTCTTGCTTTTTACTGTAGTAAATTTAGATTTCTTTTTCGACATTGTTCAGTCATTTTGTGAATTATCGTAAATTGAACGATAAAATTTCCTCATGGTCCCGGGATCGATCAAATTGTTTGAAGGTTTATAATCTTCCAGTCCATTTCTGGCTTCCTGCCATGGTTCTTCTTCATGAGTTAATGCTTCCAGTTGATGGCCACTGTACTCATCATAAGTATTTAAAACAATCTCCAAAAATTCTTCTATATCGTTATTGAACTCGGTCTTTTTATCTATTTTTGGTATTGGGTTCCATCCATAGTCCTTGTATTCATTCCATATTATTGGAGATACCGGACCATGTACCCATGCTTCGAAAGAATCAGATTCAACCAATTTTGAATCATATAATGCATAATGCCAGGATACTGCATAATAACATAATTTTTGCAGTTTTTTATGCGACATACTTGATTTATTTAAGAACCAGTTCCCCAAATCAATTATGTTGTTCAAATCCACCTACCTCCTGAAATAAAAAGTATATTGTATCAATCAATATTAAAGTGCTATTACTATTATTTGAAAATATTTTCCATGTACACCTGTACAAATAATGCTCATTTACTTTATAATTATAGATTTCTATATTGTCTCATGCTCCTTAACTTAGTAGAACCCTGATGCTCGCCTAATCAGGCATAGCACACTGCACTCTGGTTGCAACTATCATATTTGGTGCCTTGCGCAAGGATGCGCATGCGTTCTGTGAGGGTGTGATGGTGTGATGGTGCTCGGTCATTTCGTAATAGAAGCATCCGCAGATATATAACCTTGAGCCAAGCGTGGTGAAAGTATTGTTGCAATTTTGGAATCGGTCATCCCAATCCAAAACCAAAAAATATTCCCGCATCAAAAAGCTTATAAGAGATTCAATCTTAATAATTATTCAAATATTTATATTATATCAGGGGATATCATGTTTTATAAAAATGGGCACTGCAAAGATGTTAAAAACAGAAAGGATCGGCATCCGGCAGGCAAACAAAATGTATCACTTTTTCTTAATGAACGCGGCGTTTCCGATGTTGTAGGAAGCATTCTGATGGTTACAATTACTGTTATTATGGCAACTATTATTGCCGGTGCCATATTTAGCATGAAACCGCCAGCAGACGTTCCACATGTGAGTTATAAAATTGAGATTAACGGAATGAATTTAAGCCTCATCCACATGGGCGGCGAGCAGGTCAAGGTATCCAATCTGAAATTCATGGCAGATGGTGTGGAAGTTTTCAATACAACCGATTCCGAGATTAACAATACTGAAATCTGGAAGATTGGGACAACTATCACACTCAATACCACTAATTCTGACATTATGATAGTCCACCTGC
>JAUVET010000231.1 GCA_030594665.1 Methanosarcinaceae archaeon | reverse complement strand
TGGTATCCAACATGACATTACTCATGAGATTTTCCACAATTATATTGCTGTTTTTGCGGTTGTCATAAGCAGTCCTGAGCCGTTCATAAAGGATTGGATATTTGTCTTCAACGAGATTGAAAATGCTTAACTTTTTGTCACGGATGTGCAGTATGATTGTAATAATGAGTGAAATTATAATTGCTGCAACTATTAATCCAAGCGTTTCAAAAGAGATTGAATAGCTCATAAACTGATAGTTTGAACCGGTATGGAGTTCGAAGGTGCTTATCATGGAAAATACTAACTCCATGTTGAATATATAAAAAAGCGTGTATATGATAAATGAAAACACAGCCAAATCTAATAAGATATAGATGCGCCGATATCGTTTGAGCGCAGAACTTTGTTTTTTTACAAATTGTTCTATATCCATAATGAATCACCGTTTTCACTTACTCGACTGGTTACTAGGATTTGAGTTGCATGTTGGATATGATCCAAGCAATTTCAACATTCCAACATTTGATGTTATATTATTGAGAGCATCTTTTATATTTGCATCGTCGATATGTCCTGCAAAGTCGATATAGAAAATGTAATCCCCAAGTTCAAGTTTTGAAGGGCGCGACTCTATACGTGTCATGTTTATGTCGCGTTTTGCAAATTCACCTATAAGTTCGTAAAGGGCACCTGGCCTATCTTTTTTCAGGTATATTATAATTGATGTTTTGAATTTATTTGGAATGGATATATCCATTCCGGTTTCAGCACTTGCACCATCATGTGCCTTTATGGCAATGAAACGTGTTTGGTTCTCTTTCCTGTCCTGGATGTTTGGTATGAGTATATCAAGCCCGTACATCTTTGCGGATTCGCGTGATGCGATCGCAGCCATCTCCGAAAATTCATTTGCGAGTTTTGCGGCATGGGATGTACTGCCGGTTGTCCTGATCTCGGCATTTTCAAAATGTGTTTTTAGGAATTGGCGGCACTGTGCAAGTGCCTGGGGGTGAGATAAAATGACCCTTATGTTTGAAAGTGTACCTTTTGACAATAGGCAATGTTCTATTGGAACCACGATCTCTCCTATGATACTAAGATCATTTTCAAGCAGCATATCGAGTGTAACCCCAACGGAACCTTCAATTGAATTTTCAATTGGAACTACTCCGATCTCAACAGTCCTGTCAACAATTGCAGAAATTGTGTCTGGTATGTCGTTGTAATATTCAAGTGAGACAAGTGAAACCTGATCTTTGGATTCCTGTTCAGTTATCCACTGTTTTGCCGCTTTTTCAGAATACGAGCCCTTTGGTCCGAGTATACCCATTTTCATAATATCGTATATATTGGTCGGCTCTTTAAAATAATTTGTGATAACGGAATTGGAAAAAGGGGCACAGTTCCAAAATCCAGTTATTTTTCAGACACGGATTTACACGGATTTACACAGATTTGATGTTTATCAAACACTTTGCACCACAAACCCAATAGATCCTTCTGATATCGATTCCGAACAAGCTTAAATCCGTGTAAATCTGTGAAATCCGTGTCTATGTAATTATCGATTTTGATAAATCCTCTATTGAAATAACTGGTTTTTGAGATAGTGCCGGAAAAAGGGGTTTTGTAGATATGGGGAACAAGGTAAACTACCTCCCCACCGTTATACAACGAGGGAGGAGCTTCCTGCTTCATTTTGATAAAAAGACAAGTTCCATTCGGAACTTTGACATTCACAAATGTGCATCCAGCATCTCATCAAATTGCATTTTCGGAGCTGCGCCGATCATTCGTTCTACTTCAACCCCATCCTTGAACAATATCAAGGTCGGGATGCTCGAAGTCTCGAACCTGGTCGCAGTTTCAGGGTTCCTGTCCACATTGACCTTTGCACAAACCAGTTTCCCACAATGCTCTTTAGCAAGCGATTCAACTGTTGGTGCAACCATGTGGCACGGTCCGCACCACTCCGCCCAGAAATCAACTAAAACCAGGGGATAGCCATTCACGATCGCATCAAAATCCGAATCCGTGATGTGTATCGGAGTATCAGGCATATCTTCAAGGTCTACAACCGCACTCTCCGGTTTTGGTGTTTTGATCCCAGCAGCGCTCAACACCTTCTGCAAGAACTGTGATTCAGGGATACCGCCTTCGAATTCGACCGTATCATTGATAACGGTCTTTGGAACAGCATACACATTATACTTGTTCGCAAGTTCAGGGAACTCCGTGGCTTCGATCATTATACCCTCGATATTTTGATTTTCGATCGCCATCTGATGTGCGATCTGCACCGCACCTGAACAGTGCGGGCAGGTCGGTGTCACAAAGACCTGGATCTTTACAGGTATATCAATGGAAGTTAACTGCTCCTTTGTTGCATCATTCAGGGCTGTCAAATTCATGGATGCATTGATAATGGCATTGATGAGGCTGGAAAACTCGTATCCTCCCGGGACACCGTAGAATCGTATCTTGTAATCAGTCTTGCCGGATACCGCAATTGCGGGAATGTGTTCGATATTGAACTCTGATACCTTATCGGTATCTTTCACAAAGTCATAGATATCCACATTGATCTTATCTGAAAGAGATGCCAGTTCTTCAACCATCTCATGAGTATGTTTGCAATATTCGCATTCGAATTCCTGTGTGAAAAATGAAAGAGTAACGTTGTTGTCAAGCTGTTCAAAAATCTCTTTAATCTGTTTCCTATCTTCATCTTTTAACAAAACCATATTCTTACCCCTTTTATGATTGTGAAGTTATCATGTATAAGTATAATCGAAGGATCGAAACGATGTATGAGGACATTCTGCGGCACAATTTCAGGCATGCAATAACAGCGAGAAAAATCTTCATGCGGTCGATTTAACTCGGACTATATAATCCGGATTCAACTACCCTCTGCGTTCTCCGCGTCCTCTGCGGTGAATATTTTTGCCATGATTCATTTAATCCGGAATAAATTAAAAAATCTCTCATTTGTCATGATTTATCTCTTAACCGAACACCAATGAATCCGGATTATATGCTAGAACGAATCACATACCCATCTTTTTCATCATCTTGTTCATATTGAACTTTCCGCCGCGGAATCCTTTCATAGCTGTTTGCATCATCTTGTGATACTTCAAAAGTTCACGCACAACTTCAGGACCGTTGCCTGAACCTCTTGATATTCTCTTAATCCTCGCACTGCCAATAACACGGGGGTTCAATAACTCTTCCTCAGTCATAGAATCCATGACTATGCGGTACTTGCCAAGTTTACCCTCTGTCACCTTGTATGCGTCATCAGATACTTTAATTCCCATTCCACCAAGCGGCAGCATGTTCATTATCTGTTTCATTGGCCCGAGTTTATTGACGGCTTCAAGTTGCTTGTACATGTCCTTGAGCGTAAACTTCCCGCGCATAAGGGACTCCATGTCCATATCTTCTTCTGTCAATGCATCTTCAGCCTTTTCAAGAAGACTTTTGAGATCACCCAT
>JAUVET010000214.1 GCA_030594665.1 Methanosarcinaceae archaeon | reverse complement strand
AATAAGCGGTCTGTGCATGGATATTGAAATAATCAAAGAATGCTTCAGCCACATCAAGTCCTGCAAGCGTGCAATCCTCTTTTGTGAAGATAGTTGCATCTATATTTCCATCCGGCACGACCGTGCATGAGATATCATTATATCCAAGATCTTCATCAATGAAATGTTCAATTTCGCGAATAAGCATTTATTCACCACACCTACTTTGTGTCTCAAGAGATTTATATGCTTTTAATCAATTATCTGTATAACTGATGATAGGTATCAAAGGATAGAACGATTATCAATTTATTACTACATTTCTCGTACACTAAGAAGAGCGAAATTAACATGTTTAAGATAGGAGTTGTCGGATGCGGGGCGATCGGTGCTGAAATATGCAAGGCGATCGATGAAGGTGGCATGGGTGTTGAACTGTATGCGATCTACGATAGGACTGATGAACACATAGTAGCCGTAAAATCAGAGTTGAAGAATACAGATCCGCAGGTACTTGATATTGCAGAGATGGCACAACATGCTGATCTTGACCTTATCATTGAGGCTGCATCACAGATGGCTGTGCCTGAAGTTGCATCGACTGCGCTAAGTGCCGGATGCGATGTGATGATCATGAGCATTGGCGCATTTGCTGATGAAAAACTTCGTGATACGATATTCGGTCTTGCAAAAGAACAGGGTTGCAAGGTGTACCTCCCATCCGGTGCAATAGTCGGGCTTGATGGATTAAAGTCCGCCATGTCGGCAGATGTATATTCGGTCACGCTTACAACACAAAAGCCACCGCGTGGTCTTGCAGGTGCTCCATACATTGTCCGGAATAACATTGACCTCGATAAGATAACAAGCAGGACTGTCATATTTGAGGGAACTGCAAACGAAGCCGTCAAGGCATTCCCTGCAAATGTAAACGTTGCAGCATCCTTGAGCATTGCAGGAATTGGATTTGAACGAACAAAAGTTTCAGTCGTTGCAGATCCGTCATTGTCTACGAACGTGCATGAGATATCTGTGCAAGGGGAGTTTGGCAAGTTCAGCACAAAGGTTGAGAATGTTCCCTCGCCAACGAATCTAAAAACAAGTTACCTTGCAGCACTGTCTGCGATTGCGACAATTAAGAAAATAGCGAGTCCTGTCCAGATCGGTACCTGATTTGTTATGGTCCCAATAAATCACAAAAAATATTTGCATAAGAAAACGTTTTATGCGATTGTGCTTATTGTAATGCAAATTTCGTTTAGTACGGTCATGTAGAACGATCGATCAGACTTATAAACAATTGATCATACGATCAATTATCGGCACAGTGATTATATGCAGGATATGCAAACTATTATTGATAAGATCAACACGTTGAAAAAAGAACGCAATGCTGTGATCCTTGCTCACAGTTACCAGCGAAGTGAGGTTCAGGATATTGCGGATTTTGTCGGGGATTCACTCGGGCTTAGCCAGCAGGCTGTTGAGCAGGATGCAGATGTTATCGTTTTTTGCGGAGTGGATTTCATGGCAGAGAGTGCCGCCATCCTGAGCCCTGGTAAAACGGTTTTGATACCGGAGATCGATGCCGGTTGTCCGATGGCTGAAATGGTGACAGTGAGCTCTCTCAAAAATACAAAGAAAGAACACCCCAATGCAGTTGTTGTATGTTATGTCAACACGTCTGCAGCAGTTAAGGCAGAGTGCGATATATGCTGTACATCTGCAAATGCTGTCGAGGTTGTAAATTCACTTGATGAAGATGAAATACTGTTCGTTCCTGACAAAAACCTTGCAAACTATGTTGCAAAAAACACAGATAAGACGATCATTCCATGGGAGGGATATTGTCCAACCCATCACCAGATACTGGCAGGCGACGTACTGCTTATGAAAGAGGAGCACAAAAATGCGGAATTTATAGCACATCCTGAATGCCGTAATGATGTACTGGAGATCGCAGATCATGTTTTTAGTACCACTGGCATGACAAAGTATGTGAGCGAATCAAATTGCAAGGAGTTTATCATTGGTACGGAAAACGGTCTTTTACATAAACTTGAGTTGGAAAACCCGGATAAGATGTTTTATCCGGCATCCGAATATGCGATATGTCCTAACATGAAAATGACCACTCTGACTGCGGTTTTGAATTCACTTGAGAATCTGGAACATGTTGTGACAGTGTCGGAAGATGTGCGAATAAAGGCAAAGCGTGCACTTGACCGGATGCTCGCTATCAAACGAAGTGAATAGAAATTTAGTATGTGTTTAGCTTGTTGGACAGGAATCAATCAGTTCTGTTAACCGTTGATAAACGTGGATACTGCATGTGAAATCCTCGTTACCTGCAGGCGTAGCAGGCACTCAACTCCGTAGGAGGTGAGTGTATCTACGTCTAAAAAATAAAATGATAACACTGAGCGCCAGTTGTGTAATGCGCCGCCTGTATACGAATACACGTCAATTTCAGACAGGATTTACAGGATAGACAGGATTTGAATGCGGGGTTGTGACATCCTGTACATCCTATCAAATATATCTGCCCCCCATATCGATTTTGGAAAGCGTCGACCGACAGGCGCTCCCCAAAAAACAAACCCCGCACACCCACCTCTGTGCTCTCTGTGCCCTCTGTGGCTTATAAAAAATTGAGCTAAACAAATACGAAATTTATATTTTAGCTATGCCCAGCATTTATTCTGAATAAATTGAAAAGTTGCATGCAAATCACGAATCGCACGAATGATAGTAATTTCGTGTGACTCGTGTGTGTATGCCATTCGTTATTGATTCATGTCTCGCAAGCTAACAAATACGTAGAATTTTATATTTTGGCTGTGAATAGTGACCCATGCGTGCATATTTCCAATTGATGAGGTCCGGAAACTGCCTGATGGGTGCATTTGCAGCCGTCACCGGTGTACTGATCGCATACAGCATGCTGGATCCGGCAGTCACAAGTTTGTTCCTTGACACTCTTTTGATATTCCTTGTCGTGTTTTTAATAACAGGTGCAGGAAATACAATTAATGATTATTTTGATGTTGATATCGATGCTGTGAATAAACCCTCGCGTCCGATCCCATCCGGGCAGATTGGCCTGTCTCAGGCGCTCTATTTTTCACTCGCCCTTTTTGCAGTCGGTACTGCAATGGCATTTCTTATCAATGTGATCTGCGGCTTGATCGCACTGTTCAATTCCATGCTTCTCATCTACTATGCAAAGACATTGAAGCGCACGGTACTGTTTGGAAATATCAGTGTGGGTTATCTCACGGGTTCGACCTTTTTGTTTGGTGGGGCTGTGTTCGGAATTGAAGGTCTGAAGGCTTTGTCGGTTCTTTTCCTGCTTGCCACATTCGCAACCATCGCGCGCGAGATCGTGAAGGACATTGAGGATATTGAAGGCGACAAAAATGATGGTGCAAATACTCTCCCGATCAGGATAGGTGTGAAAAAGTCTGCATTTGTTGCAGCGTCCGTAGGTTTTCTTGCGGTGCTTGCAAGTCCGATCCCGTATCTGCAGTCGATGTTGAGTCCCGCATACCTGTATGTAGTAGCGTTTGCAGATGTTCTTTTTGCGTTTGCAGTGTTTGAGATCATTGTTAAGGTTAATGCGGCAAAGTCGTCGAAATTGTTCAAGATCGCGATGCTGTTTGCTCTTTTATCTTTTATAGCGGGTGCAGTTTAGATAATCATTTGCGCGCGCGGCCGGGCTGCCACGTGATTGGATAAAATATAG
>JAUVET010000251.1 GCA_030594665.1 Methanosarcinaceae archaeon | reverse complement strand
GATATTTTGAGCATGAGGGGGGAAGAATGTGAAAAGTATTATGTTTGAGATACTTTTTAATTTATTCTGGTCGGTTGAAAATATAATGAACCGTCGATTAACGCGAATTAGACGCAGATTTGTTCACCCGGGCATCATCGTAAATCTGAAAGTAATATAATTGAAAGGAATCATTGCAGCCAGAAAATATTAAAGGTCACATTTTTGGGGAACGACGCGTGGAATGTGAGATGTGATGCATCCCCTGTTGAAATTGGAGATTTTGTGCCACTACAGTATAAAAATAATATTTTTTGGATATTCAAAAAACGCTATCAGTAGAAATTGTGGAAAATGGATGGCGGACCTGCGGAATGTCAGATTTGATCATCCTCTGTTATTTTATGTATGTGTTCGGGTCCGGCTGCCGGTACTTGCCCAGGCATTCTCGATTTGTATCATTCAACATCCTTCTATTAAGGTTTTACTGGTGCTCCGTGCAGCGCTCCGATCATCATTTAATCAAAATCTCACGGGTTTATCACACTTGAACTTTTTTGATATATTTATCAAATATTTTAAGAATTGCCAAAGTTACTTTTTCAGTATCCTCAACTAAAAAAAGGTGTGACAGGTCATTAAAAATCAACATTTCTTTTTTTGGTGCTTTTATTTTGTCATGGACCATTTTCATATAATCTACAGGAACAAGTTTATCTCCAGTGGAAGTTATGGTGACAACCGGACATTTGATTCTTCCGTTAATAATTCCACTTGTATCGCAGTTAAAAAGCGATGCAAGAAATGACAGGGGATATGATTTTAACGTTAAAGGATTTGAAAAGTAATATTTTTTTATCTCATCCGATTCAACAGCCTTATCAATATCAAGATAGCCCGATAAGTCCAATTGCTTTTCTGGAAACAATTTCCCCAATATCGAAAACAAAAATTGAATTTGTTTAAAAAAAGGGGTGAGAACTCTCGGAAAATCCGTAATTTTTAAAGTTTCCTTCATGTTAAGCAAGAAAAAATTATGAGGAAATACAGCTTTGATTCGGTAATCTTGTGTAGCTGTAAGAATTGCTATAAGTCCCCCTTGAGACGATCCCATTAAAGCAATATTTTCCCCAAATCTATCTACCGTATAACTTATTGTATCTTTTGTGTTTTGAATTAAATCATTTAAAACAAATCTTTTAACTTCTCTTGGACTTTTGCCATGGTTAATGAAGTGCACTCCAATAACATCAGCAATTCCCGGTGTGTCTGTAAACGCATGCGGACGAAGGGTCGATTCTCTATACTTTCGTAAACATTTATGCACATCGTAGAGTAATACAAAGAACAATCCCAAATAATGTTTATCAAATTTGGAACTCAATGGATGGTTGCATGCATGAGCAAAAGAAAAGTGAAACTTCGGAAGGATTTGAACGCTGACGCATTATTCAGCAGCGTTCGCACGAGTTTTGAGAGAATACCAGATCATCGGATGGGGGATATCGAGATTCCCTTAGCTGATGCACTTATGTCGGCTTTTGCCATGTTTTCCCTTAAGGATCCTTCCCTACTTGCTTTTGAAGAGCGGCGATCTGGAGATACTAATTTGAAGACGGTTTATAAGATAGGTACCGTGCCTTGTGATACCCAGATGCGCACGATCCTGGATGGGGTGGATCCGGACTGTATATGTCCCATATTTAAGCATGTTTTTGGTCAACTCCAAAGAGGAAAGGTTTTAGAAAAGATGGTCTTTATGAACGGGTGTTATCTGCTTTCTATAGATGGTACAGGCTATTTCTCTTCAAATACGGTCCATTGTGATCAGTGTTCTATGAAAATAAACTCGAAAACAGGGAAAATTACATATTATCACCAGATGTTAGGTGCCGCGATCGTTCACCCGGAGTTCAAGGAAGTAATACCGTTAGCACCAGAGCCAATCATCAAACAAGATGGTGAAACGAAGAATGATTGTGAACGCAATGCCGGCAAGCGTTTTTTTGAGAAATTGAGAACAGTGCATCCGCGTTTACACCTGATTGTAACGGAAGACTCATTAAATTCAAATGCTCCGCACATCCATGAATTGGAAAAACATCAATTGCATTATATTATAGGGGCGAAGAAAGGTGACCACGCCTTTTTATTCGATTATGTCGAGTCTGCTGTGAAAGACGGTTTAACGACAGAAATTGAATATAAAGATGAGGATACTGTTTATAAGTTCCGTTTTATCAATCAAGTCCCTTTGAACGCATCTAACCAAGATTTGTTGGTGAATTTTGTAGAATACTGGGAAACTACACCCAAAAAAACGTTGCATTTCAGTTGGGTCACGGATATACCGGTAACCGAAAAGAATGTTTCTAAAATCATGCGTGGTGGTAGAGCACGCTGGAAAATTGAGAATGAGACATTTAACACGCTCAAAAATCAAGGGTATCACTTTGAGCACAACTATGGACATGGAAAGGAGAATCTATCAGTTGTTTTCGCTACGTTGATGATGCTGGCGTTTTTGGTTGATCAGGCGCAGCAACACGCCTGTCAGCTATTTCGATCCGTTTGGAAGAAGTTGGGAAGTAAAAGAAGTCTCTGGGAGAAGATAAGGTCTTTATTTTTTGGATTTAAGTTCGATTCAATGGAAGATATCCTTATAGCATTGCTTTATGGGTTTGAAAGAGACTACCCAGTCATTCTTAAAGATCCCCCACCATCTTGATGAAGGATTGGGACTGAATGTTTGATGGTATAAACGCCGGAATGAGCTTGGCTTTTCACACATCTACTGGTGGGTTTGCCTTTTTCGGAGGCATTTTTGCATAAGCAGTTAAAATACCAAGTCTTGGATATATGCCATTTACATTTTTCATTTTTGCGTGCCTAACGTACGACTAAAAGCTCGATAAGTAAGATCAAGAGTGTGGGGTGGATGACTGAGCGGGAATTGCTGGTCATACATTCAACTTCTCCACATGGAGCAGTGACAATACATGAAGTTGCGCAGTTATGATTACGCGCGCTCAGGAGGTAAGTATTAGATGTTTACCAGTCAATGATTTCTTGATGGTGCGTGTAGCGAGAGATAAGAAAGCTGCCTTGATATCAATAGGAGTGACTGCATTTCTGGCAGCTATCAAATTCCTTGCAGGCACATTCTCAGGAAGTATCGCGCTGGTT
>JAUVET010000104.1 GCA_030594665.1 Methanosarcinaceae archaeon | reverse complement strand
TTCTTTATGTTCTTAATCCTGTTTTCGGGTTGTGAGAGCAATAATGTTCCATTTACTTTGACATGCTTTACATCATGTCTACCCGCAGAGCGGGTCGGTATTTGAAACACAAAGATGGTCCCCATTTTCGGAACAACTGTTTCACGAGCACCATCTGTTTCCACTGTTAGTGTATTTCGTGTTTCATCAACCACTTTGCCGCGTATGTTTATTAGTGAAGGATTTGTAGAATCAATTACCCACGTTGTAAGTCCTATCAATTCATGATAGATCAAATTCGAGGGCGTGATGTCCACTTTATATCTCCTTCAGTTCATTTTGAATTGTCTTTATTCGTGCAATTGTCCTTCTGATCTCACCTGAAAGCCCAGGATTATCCGGCGCACCGCCTGCTGAAGACAGTGCACGTTCACGGATAAGATCGCCTCTCATTTTTTCAAGCTCATCCATCCGCTCTTCCGGAGTCATATCACGAATTTCATTGTTTCTAAGGAGCGCCATGATTAATCCTCCTTGTGAACTCTTGCCATTGGATGCCAGTAAGTGTAACCTTCATGTTTGTGTTGCCAGGTACCATTATGTTCCCTGCGGTCCTCACCAGTGCCGGTTGTAACATCTTCCGGCTTTTCTGCCGCATCCACTGTTTCCGCAGCTTCCTCAACAGGTTTCCCAGCTTCAGTTACCGTTTCTTCGACAACTTTTGATTCAGGTTCTACTACTTCTTCAGTTACCGTTTCTTTGGCAACTTTTGATTCAGGTTCTACTACTTCTTCAGCCTCTGCAACCTCACCGGTCGCTTCTGCTTTAACAAGTTCTGCAATGCCAGCGTCTTTGGCTTTGCCTTCACCTTTAGCCACAGCTTCTTCTGCTTTGGCTTCCGGTTCTTCAACGATATCTATCAATTTGAAAGCATCCGGTAAAACTGCATCCGGTGGGATAATACGCACGCTACATCCAAGCGTACCGAGTTTACGGACAGCAGTTGCGAAACCTTTGTCAACGATCTCATCAACAGGTTTTCCTGCATGTTTGATATAACCGTTAACCATTTTCTCGACCCTTGACCTTGATCCGGTCAATTTACCTGACATAACGATCTCACAGCCAAGTGCACCTGATGCCATAATTGCACGCATTGTATTGTGTCCGGCTTTCCTGAAATACCATCCACGTTCAATTGATGATGCAAGTCTTGAAGCCATCATCTGTGCATTAAGTTCAGGTTTGCGAACTTCCTGCGCATCGATCTGGGGATTGTCCAGGTCATATAACCGGTCAATATCCCTGGTGAGTTTTCGGATCACCTTTCCGGCTTTTCCGATAACCATACCTGGCTTTTCTGCATATATCGTGATCTGTGTACCCATTGGGGTCCTGTTGATCTCCATACCGCCATAGCCCGCCCTGCTGAGCTGCTTTAAGAAAAATTCGTTCATTGATGCTTTTACATAACCTTCCTGAACAAACTTCTTTTCTATTGCCATGTTAGTGCACCTCGCTTAATATCATCTCAACAAACACGGTTTCCGTGTTTTTAGGACTGCCACGTCCGCGAGCCCTTGGTCTCATACCATGGATCACACGTCCGCGCTTTGCTGACATGTGTGCAATGTACATATTTACCGGTTCAAGTCCCTTGTACTCTGCATTGCTTTCCGCATTTGTGAGTATCTTTAAGAACTCCTTTGCAGCACCCACAGGGTAACGTCCTGCAGCCATTGCTCCTTTTTTGTGACCAAGACCATCATTGTGCCTTTTAAAAGGTACAACCTGATCCAAATTGATCACATTTTCAAGATATGATCTTGCAATACCGGTATTCATACCTTTTATTGCACGACCGAGTTCACGTGATTTCTTAGGTGAGATGTGAAGTTCCGAACCCATTGCTTTTGCACTAGTTTCAGGGTCTAATTCTACTGAATAATTAATTTTTGCCATTCTTCATCACCTTACTTGAGCGGTACGAACTTACTTGAACGGGTTGCACCAACACCGGCACTGCCGTGTGATACCCTGTTGCGGGTCAATGCAAACTCTCCGAACCTGTGTCCGATCATCTCGGGCTGGATATCGACCTTAACAAATGACTTACCATTATAGACCTCAAAACTCTTGCCTATCATATAAGGCATGATGATGATATTCCTATAATGTGTCCGGATCTTCTCCTTTCCATCAATGAACTGCTGCATTACGTTCTTCTGGCCATCCGTGAGACCACGTTTAAGACTGCGGCGTTCTCTTGAGGGTAACATCTCTGCAAACTCTTCCGGGCTCAGCTTCTGAAGCTCCCCTATTGTCTTACCGCGATAGGTAAACTCACCTTTTCGTTTTGGTAATCTTGTTGTTGATTTTCTTGCCATGTATTACACCTCCGATTAACGCTTTCCTGTCCTGCGTGCTGCGATCTGACCTACCTTACGACCAGGTGGTGCATTCCTGCTGACCGTTGTCGGCTTACCCGGATGTTTCCTGTTTCCGCCACCAAATGGATGGTCTACCGCATTCATGGCAACTCCCGATACACGTGGGTATTTTGCCGCTCTTGTTTTCATTTTATGATACACTTTACCGGCCTTTAAGAACGGTTTATCGATACGTCCGCCACCTGCAACGATCCCGATCGTTGCACGGCACTTCGGACTTAACCATTTAAGCTCACCGGATGGCATCTTTATGACTGTCTTTTTACGGTCGTGGGTAACCAGTGTTGCATAAACACCGGATGCACGTGCAAACTGTCCGCCGCCACCTGGCTTTGACTCAATGTTACATACAGGAACACCTTCAGGTATCTCTGACAATGGAAGAATGTTACCCGGTTTGATCTCTGCCGAGATACCACAAGCTATCTTCTGTCCGACTGCAATTCCCTCAGGTGCCAGTATCAAACGCTCTTCGCCATTATCAAATGCAACTCTTACGATTGGTGCTGACCTTGCCGGATCATGTGTGATCTCGGTAACCGTACCGTACAAAGTATCATTCATATCCACATTCGGATGTTTCAATGCTGCTTTGAACTTGTGAGATGGAGCCCGGTATGTGGGGGTTCCGCGTCCCCTGTTCTGTGATATAAGTCTATGTCCCATTTATCTCACCTCACACCAATCCTATCCTTGTAGCAATTTCGTGTGCAGCATCCTCACCCTCAAATGTGACGATCGCTTTTTTCAAGCCTTTCATTGTGGTCATTGTATGAACTGACTTTACAGGGAATCCATACGTCTTGGCCACATCATCTTTGATCTGATACTTGTTTGCACGGGTATCGACAATGAATTGGAGTTTATTGTTATCCAGGACCATCATCGCTTTTTCCGTAACAAACGGATATTTAATAGTGCTCATTGTAGTGCTCATATAAATGCACCCTCCAGATTGGTTATTGCCGATTCGGTCCATATTGTGAGCCGACCCGCCTGTGTGCCGGGAGCCAGTAGTTCTGCATTCAATGAATCCACTGTCGCAACATCGACACCGGACAGGTTGTTTGCAGCCTTGTGAATAGGACCTGTCTCACCTGCAATGATCAAAATACTCTTTTTGTGTTTGTATTTGCGACCCCGGAGTTTACCTTTACCGGCCCTGATATGCCTGCCTTCCTTTGCACGGATGACATCATCATAAACACCTGCTGCCTGCATGAAACTTACAACTTCTTTGGTCCTGGTAAGACCTTCAAGTGAATTTTCAACAACAAGCGGGACATTTGCATTAAACCTGTGACCCCTTGCTTTTACAAGTTCAGGGTTAATGGTTGCTGCAATCGCAGAACGAATAGCCATACGCTTTTCTTTCTTGTTCACTTTTTCAGATCGGTCTTTTTCCGGTTTAGGGGGATGTGCCCTTCTACCGCCGACTGCCTGTGGAACTCTTGCAACACGGCTACCGTTTGCAAGTCTTGGAACCTGTGCAACACCCCTGCCGGACCCCCATGAACGTGCTGATGTATCCATGCCTGAATACATGCGGGGACCATATGGCTGAAGTCTGTTAGCCTGTCCTGAAAGCACTGCCTTTTTGATAAGATCCGGTCTGTAAACCTCGTCGAAAATGTCAGGCAATGTGATCTCGCCTTTTGTTTTTCCTGATAGATCAATAATATTTGCTTTAACCATTCACATCACCCCTGTTTGGACTGTGTACTTACGTGAACGATCTGTGGTTCACCCATACCGGACACTTTTGACCTGGTTGGTTCCCGAAGTCTGATCAATCTTTTTGACGGACCCGGTACGCTTCCTTTTATTAATATGTATTCTCCGCGCACAAGACCATAGTTCACGAATCCGCTTGATGGGTTGATCCCATCGACATCTTCGGAGATCTTGAGGATGCGCTTATTAAATTCAGTTCTCTGGTGGTATCCCATCTGACCCATCTGTGGAACTCTCCAGCTAACATGAGCCGGCCTCCATGGACCCAGTGTACCTACCTGACGAAGACTTCCTGCACGGGAATGCTTGTTCTTCATCATGTTGATGCCCCATCTTTTAACAGCACCCTGCGTACCCTTACCGGTCGTGATCGCTGCAACATCCACAATATTGCCATTATTGAACACATCATTGATGCGGACTTCGTTGCCGAGTATTAATTGTGCATACTCGAACTTTGCTTTTATGTCACTTCCGCTGATGGCTGTCTCCATAATATCGGATTTCTTTTTAGGAACACCTGTCAGGTTTTTCGGTAATGTGTATGTGAGCACTTTTATCTCGGTTGCAATGCCATCATCGATAAGTGAACTGATCTTTTCCATTGCTTTATCCGTATTATTTTTCTTTGGCATACTTATTGTACGCTCAAGACTGTTATCTAGATCTGATGACCATGCTTCTGCGACTGCTTTGTAACCATAGGTCGTATTTTCATATGCACGGATCGCTGCAACCTTGATAGCAGGTGTTTCGATGACAGTCACTGGTACGGATATTTCAGCACCTTCTGTAAGACTGTTTTTTGCATCGTCGATCATTACCACGTGGGTCATGCCTACCTTGTAACCTGCAAATCCTTGCAGTTTAGGTTCGCCGGATGACTCTGGCCATGATCGAAACTTTGCTATGTGGCTTTTCGCTCTTTTGCGTGGACTGAATGCGAGTGAACCTCGCCTTGGTCTATGTCCTTTTGCCATTTTTATCCTCCATTATATAATTATTTAAATTCGACTTTGTTGATTTTTAGCCAACCACAAGTAAGCCGTTGTTATTATGATACACTGTAATATTGCCCAGCATCGCTAAAAAGCAAATTAACGTTAGTTATTTTGCCTTTAGTCTGTGAGTCAATGCACATCCCGCTTTGCGAATTGTGCCTTTAAACAGTAGTCATCTATAAAAGATCTAAACAGGTTCATGTTCTTTTGCACGCCAATTACGCACAAAAACGGGCATTCCATGAATTGGCCCATAACATTTCATGTTAAATCCGACTTTTCACACTTGCACTTTTACTATTACTATTTATTTCGATAAACAATTCCTACTAATGCGATTTAGCAGGGATTTACATATCAATGTCTAACTTTGACTGTAAATACTACATATCATATATAAGCTCTGCGCATGGAATGGCTTGTGTGGAAAGTAATTACTGTGTAAAAAGTAATGATCGTGCAAAAAGTAATGATTGTGTAAAAAGCAATGATCGTAAACCCTAGTGTTGTGTCAATTACCAAGTGTCGGATTATTTAACCGAAACTGAAGAGATCAGAGCATCAGTTTCCGCCGCAGGCGGCGCATTCCACTGCTGCCAAATCCATGACTCATAAACCAAATCCACAAACCAAACCCACAAACCAAACCCACAAACCAAACCATGCAATTTACTATACTCCCATTTGACCGATAGGTCTCTACACTTGCCGTAATTCATCACATTCATTAATCTTCCTCCTCATTTAAAATATTTATGTATTCTTGTACAAGAGACCTACTCATCTCTAATACTTGGGCAATTTCATCA
>JAUVET010000054.1 GCA_030594665.1 Methanosarcinaceae archaeon | reverse complement strand
TTACTCACGCAATTGCTGCGTTCGAACATCCATTTAATATGAACTATAAGAACATCCTAGTTACAATTTATACTAAACTTAAACTAACGTAAAGCGAACCTTTGAATAACATTACTAGTACATAAAGATTATGCGCATGTAAGCTTTGTATTGCATCTCATAATTATTGTACTCATCTGCTCATATTATCGTATGATTTCTTTAATATTTCTTTTATCAAATCAAGATTTTCAGCAATATCATTTTTTGTTAGTCTAATTCGATATCTACCGGAACGAGTATCATATTCCATATCATCTAAATCAGAATTTTCTAATTTTAATGTAATTTCATCAGATCGTTCAAGCCTTACCTCCATGCGAAGATTATTCTTTTTTGCACGGAAGATAGTGAAATTCCTTGCGACCCCATTCTTAGCTAACCCAATGTAATATTTATTGTATTTTATTTCAATGTCTTTATCAAACTCCACTATAAAACCTAATATACTGTCAGCTAATTCAACCGTCTCTTTCGACCCCTTAGTTTCCCAATATTTCCTATCTGCGACAGCATAAATTTCCTCATCTTCCTCATCTAACCCCAACCTTAATTCATCCAAAACTTTCGTGAAAATAAGACCAATTTTGCCTTCCACTTCATATGCATTCATTTGAATTGCGATGAAAGGTATGTGACCATTCAACAAATGAATAACATTTAAAAAACGACTCGTTATGTCTTCTGCAATTAATACTGCGCAATGATCATACTGTGGATACCTTTTTTTCTCTATATCCCAATATTCAATTGTCCTTATTATGTGACTTTCATCAACTTTTCCAAGCTGTATTTCCACTTCATATCGTCTATTTGCATCAGGCTCTTGTAAAAGTAAATCTAAGCGACCAGCACCTTGCTGTATCTTCTCTTTATCTTTTAGCACTAAATCGCCCAATCCCATTATTGAGGGATTTTCAGCAATTCTATCTTGAATCCATTTTTCGTTGAAATTTGAATGGTTTTTTAATGATAGTTTTTTAAATGACGTTAATTTAGAACTCATATTCACCCCAGTTACCTAAGTATACAACATTTTATATTTGAATTTAATTAATCTATATTTTCTCTTGCCTAAACTTCGATTCTTTTATCGTCAACGGCCCCACATTATATATTGATAATTCTTCATCACACTTAAAACTTAGAGATTTATGAGCATACAAAAAAGATGTTATTATTTATAGTACATTACAATTTTTTGTTTTTCATAATCTTTAAAAAACCAGTTGGGGTGGATAACCTGATATTTTTGAGAATTCCATCATTGATTATTTGTTGTGCCCGTTTTCTTATTTCAATATCAGAAGTAATAAAATATTCACAGCCTAATGATTTTGCAGTCATGACATGGATACTATCATAAAAACTCGCTTGGTTATTTGTTAATGTAAATAATAGATCCAAATCCGGTTTTTTAATTTCATCAATTGTGACAACATTGACAAAATCTTTAATTGCGACGTTACTTATAACATCGTCTATTTTATTTTTTTCATCACTTGTTAAATCATGATTTTTCCTTTCTGAACCAAATTTTCGATAACTGTGCCCTGACTGGATTACTTTTTTTAACAAGAACCAGTCTGCAAGATGAGTTGATATTTCAGTGATTAAAAAAGGTGTCAATACTACAAAATGCTCACTATTTTCAAATGCATCTACTAATTTAATTCTTTGATCTTTTTTACCACCTTCTCCCATGTAATAAAACCAAATATAATCTATCCAAATATTAGCATCAAGAAAAATATTCGTGCAATCACCTTTCAAAAAACGTTATTTTTCTTTTTCCACTTACCTTTTATTTCGCCCTTTTTGCCATATTTAGTATTACGCTGCCTAATCTCATAATACGTTCCAGTTACAGGGTTGTAAATTATATTTTTCGTCATTTTAGCATCAATACTATTGAGAACTTATTAGTTATATTACTTTTCATGCGATCACTCTGTAAAAAAAGTGTACGTATTCAATCACTTTTATGCAGACACCCCGATATCCAGTCCGGATAACCCCCTCACCATTGATTTCATGAAGAGACTGTCCGGAATCCGTATGCAGTGAATGGGACTTGAGTGCACGAAAATTGCGGGCTAAAACGACAGTCTCATTTAGGCAATAATACATGAAAAGTAGTCCCGATTCCTTTTTCACCCTCTGCCCATATCTGTCCATTATGCATTTCAACAATCGTTTTCACAATATAAAGACCTAATCCGGTTCCCCCGTACCTGCGTGTTGTTGAGGCATCAGCCTGATAAAATCGATCAAATATTTTTTGGAGATGTTTTGAAGAAATACCAATTCCTGTATCGGTTACCGTAATGTGAATATTATCTGTTTCATCATGTGCCACCACAGTGATCTCACCGCCCGATGGTGTGAATTTGATCGCATTGTCAAGGAGGTTGATAATAACCTCTGTTAACCTGTCCACATCCCCGGAGATCGGTGGCAAATCATCCGGCACATCCATCGCAAGTGTCAAATTATGATTTTCGGATACCGGAAGTGTATCCAAAGTAGCCTGTTTTATTATGTCCGCAATTTGTAATGAATCAAATTTACATTCAACCTTTCCTGCTTTTTCCATATTCAAATACACGAGCGAGTCGATCAAGTGACCTAAACGTTCAGAGTTACGAAAAACAACCTCCATTGCCTTTTTTTGCTGTTCGTTGAGTGCACCAAGTGATCCATCGTATAATAATTCGTTGTATCCTTTGATCGAAACAAGCGGCGTTTTAAGTTCATGGCTTACATTCGATAAAAATTCGTCTTTCATTTTATCAAGAGATAAGAGTTCATCATTGAGTTTGCGGAGCTTTTTCTCAGCATGCTTGCGCTCGGTGATGTCATGTCCCAGAACAACAATACCTTTCCGCCCGCCATGTGAATGAAAAACAGGCACTTTGGTCACATCATAAAACCGTACCGTACCGTCGGGCCGGGATATCATCTCTTCTCCGTGAAAATTACTACCCTCATGCCATGCCATTGCATCGGATTCGTTGCACGTAAGGAATGCACCTTGAAGCTTACTGTTGATTTCTGCCAATTCGAAATCATTCTTTCCCCTATAGTCTATGTCCTCAAGCTGGAAAATTCGAATGCTGGCATCATTGACTTTGAGCCAGTGTCCGTCTCCATCCTTAAAGCAAACAAAATCCGGCATAGCATCGATCAAAGTTTGCAACTGCTTCTCGCTTTCCCGCAGTGTTTCCTCTGCCTGCTTGTGCTGAATTGCTATAGATGCCTGTTTTATAAACGTTTCAATGACCTGCGGATCCTTTAATTCAGGAGCGCCTTTTTTAAATAATACGGTGACACTTCCAAAAAATCCACCATGTTTCGTTAAATCGATCGTATATATTTTTTGAATATTCAAAAGGTTTTCCATGGATTTACACAATGTTTTCGGAACAGTCTTCAATAATAATCCATATAAACCTTTTTTATAAAGATGCATTTTACCGTCGGCATGGTGTTGATTCAGATCTTTGACCTTGAATGTCATGCCTACTAAATGTCTTCCGACAATTTTGTCTATTTTATCTGTGAATTTCCCTAATCCCAGAACCGCACGTATCGTCGAAATGCTTGTTTCCGCGTCAACTGAATTTATGATAATATACGAATCTTTTCCGGTCAGTTCCCTGAGTTGTTCTCCAACGAATGTATAAATATCTTCATCTTGTGGGAATTCAATGAACCGCATTGCAGTCTCGGAAAGTAACTGAATATTTTTGTGGTGTTCCTTTTCTTTTTCCTCTGCCTGCTTGCGCTCGGTGAAGTCATGCACTGAACCAATAAGATGGGTACACACCCCTGCACCATCACAGATCGGCGTCAATGTTACAGCACCCACACGTTCACCTGTGGGGCCGATGGAAACCTCCTCCCAGAAAACGGTCTTATTTTCATTTACCGCTTCTTTATACTTGCTAATAACAGGCGCATGAACTGTTTTTGGCAACACATTTTCAATCCTTTTACCAACAACCTGTTCCCTGCTCAATCCGGTGATATCCAAAAATGCCCGGTTCACAGACATAAAACGAAAGCAATCATCGGGTTCAACGACCAGAAAGAATGTCGCATCCGAAAGCGTATCATAGATCAGTGAGAGGTGTTTTTTATTCAACTCCATTTCCCCTGTGTCTTTGTTGAGCGATGCCTTGCCACTTTCTTGTTTTAGATCCTTCAACGCCATGTGGTTTTATCCCCCGATTTTTATCTGACCCGACATTATTTTCAAGTTCTGCAATCTGTTTTTTTAGTTCAATAATACGCAACTTTCGCCACAAAATGTATTTTTATTCAATTTTAATGGAAATTATGTATTAAAAGTTTCACTTGATCTGTGTGAACGTGTCAAACCTATTACCAGCAGCATGCGATACACAACTATTCAGTTGTGTAAATATCTATCAGGTCAATTGACCTGCAGCCCCGTAACTAAGACAGGAATTATCACCTGCCGGATATGCCAAACACTTCCTACAAGTTTGTATAACTTTCACTATATAAATATTAATTGCCGTATAGTTGAATTATTTTTGAACGAGAACCAGACTATTCTAATACCATGTCAATACCCAAGTCCCGGATAAAGCAAAGATATTTGTATAGCTGGTAAACGAGATTGTTCTATCTGATACTAAAACCGATGCGACGCCGAATAAGAAAGAGCGAGTAATCGCTCTTTCTTATTCGGCGCTGTGAATCTGAATTAAAACTATCTAAATAAGTACGATGCATTTATACTTCGAATTGAAGAATATGTGAGAATTTTCCATGGGGAAATTATTTTTATACCATGATGACAGTCAATTATATAATTATGATAGACGATGTAGGTCAAATTTGCATCGATTTTCTGATGGGGATAACTGTGTTTATGCTTATTATCGGATTCACGACACAATTTATTCCAGGTATTTTCATCTCCAGTTCCGTTGGGGATGAAAGCCTTAACTATGTAGCCTATCACACAACCTGCATACTTGTCGAAGACCCCGGGTGGTGGGAGAACAATACCCATGATGGAACTGACTGGGAAGCGCATATTGAAAACATCAGTCGAATAGGGCTTGCATCAGATGACAACATCAATACACGCTTAACCGACACACCGAATCTGCTGAACAAAACAAAAATAATGAATATGATGCAGTTGAACGACGATACGATTACCACTAAACTTGGTTTATTTAAAAATGTGAATGGTGCCAAGATGGATTACGGCTACAACATCTCACTTACGCAAAACGACATACCGTTATTAATAAACAATACGCCTGCAATCTTTGGAAAAAGACCCCTCACCTCACAAAGCATATTCAAAATTGAACGGCTGGTACTGGTGGAAACAGGTAGAATAGCAACTTTTGATGCATATGACCTGAGAGCTGAGCCGCCATTACCAAAAACTAAAATAATAATTAATGTCAGTGGGCCCCAGAATGAGGATGTGATAATACAGATAACAAACTTTAGTGTCACAGGACCATTACCAAAGTACCTGGACGCTAAACTGGATGGCGGCGGTCTCCTCAACATTCCTTCTGATTATATCAGCTACAAAAAAACGAACAGCAGTGATTTTTCCACCTACTCCGATCCGTTGAACAGAACCGATACACTGCGTTTAGTTTTCAAGTCCACTCTTTTTCCAAATACTAACACTTACCAGCTTGAACTTGACTTCAACCAGATAAATTTTACAAAACCCGGACCACCGTATGTTGAATATACAGATGCAATTGAACCGCTTTACGAACGTGCAATTCTCAGGATAGAAGTATGGCAATAATGGATAATAAGGCCCAGATACATACACTTGAAGGATTTGCTGCAGCAGCACTTATTACCTTTACAGTGCTGTACATAACCCAGAGCGTGGTAATCGTCACGCCTCAATCAGAATTGACCACGGATGTCCAGTTAAAACAAACTGCATCGGATGCGCTGACCGGGTTGGACATATCTCCACCCACAGCAATTCAATACAACCTGGCAGAATGTGTTGCAAGCTGGAACATGAGTGAAGCTACGCCTCTGGGTGGCAACTTAAAAGTGCTTTCAGACGAGATTTCAGGTCTGTTGACAGGTATTCTTTATAACGTGGATTTTGCATATGTTGAAAACGGTAGTCTTACGGTCAAACATATCATAATACGTGGTGCACCGACAGATAACTCTGTTGTGGCCAGAAGACTTGTAACGCTTAAGAACTCTACCGTCGCAGATGCAGGTGGTGCATGGAACATACCACAGGATGGATTGCTGGTGGTGGAGGTGAGGCTTACAGCATGGCAGGTATAAGGGATGATTCGAGCGCACAGTGGATCATATTGTCAGGATTTGCCATCTCAATGTCTTTAATAGCGCTTGCTGTGTTGATCAATCAAACTTCTGTAACAGGCTATTACTCAGCCAATGCCGCCCTTGAATTTCCCAAAGAACAGATACGGGATATCACATCACAAACAAGGGAAACCTCCATAGATGCAGCACGGATCGCATGGGAACTCAACCACACAAGCAACGAAACCGTTCTGCAAAACTTCACACGAATTCTCAATAATTATAACAATCAGGTGAGTATCTTATATGCCGCTCATGGTGAGACCGTAAACATCAACATATCAAAAGTGATATTTGCGCCCACATCCTACATAGATACTATATGGTTGAACATAAGTTACAATGATGGTAAGACCTACTACGCTTCAGAACCAGAAATAATAAAGGTGACACAATGAAATCGCTTGTTTACGATGATGAGGCAGTTTCTGTAACTGTGGGATATATCCTGTATTCTGCAATAGCCATCGTGTTTTTTTTATTAGTTCTTTTTAACGCAAACGAAATATTGGTGGAAAAACCAAGTAATGTGGTGATGGAGGATGGATTCAGTGATGTTGGTAATATGATTGGTACCCTGGTCACAGACATATACCTCATAGCTCCGGAGAATGGGCATATAGAAACATCTTATTTACTTCCAGCCGAGATCGCAGGAGAAACCTACACCATCAATGCAGAAGCTGCAAGCATAGACCAGAGTATAGAAGTTGTATCCGCAATATCAGAAAGAAGTGTTAGTGTAACCATCAGTGGTATAGCCAGAACAATACCTATAAACGGTACTGCGATTAGCAGTACATCAACTCACGTGATAAGCTATGACTCAAAAAGACCAGAATGATGATGCCGTTTCCGAAGTTATAGGCTTCATTTTAATTTTTGGAATAGTAGTGCTCGCCATCGGTTTCATATACGTCGCGGGTTATCCCACACTGCAATCAAGCATGGATGCAAGTATCTTTGAAAACGCAGAGCAAAGCTTTGTTGTGCTCCAGAGCAATATGAAAATGGTAAGTTTAAGCCAGGTACCTGTGAAAAAACTGATACTAAAACTCCACGATACAACCATTTCTGTCACCGGTGAATCGGATATCACCATAGAATATGATAATAATACACTATATTGCCCGACCGGAGAAATAGAATACTCCAAAGACAACAAAGTGATCACCTATGAGAATGGAGGCGTGTGGAAGAAATATCCGGTTGGCCAGGTAATGGTCACACATCCATACATATACACAAGCACAATGAATAATGTCAACATAACTACCATCAGCGTCGTATCTATCAACGGTAATACATCAGTAAGTGGCAGGGGTATTGTTACTCTTAACATGCAGCACAATGCCAGCACCCTCACCACGACCAGTACTCCGGTGAATGTAACACTCAAAATAAATAGTACCAATGCCCCACTGTGGGAAAGTTATCTTGAAAGCATAGGTTTTGACATAACAGCATCCTCAGACTCAAGCCTGACAGCACAGCACAACAACACCCTACTTGTAATAGGGCAGCATACAGTAGATGTTGAAGTTAGCTAAACGTTAGCTAAATGTTAGCTAAACTAAACGTTAGCTAAACTAAACGTTAGCTCATTGGTGTTCGGTTAAGAGATAAATCATGACAAATGAGAGATTTTTTTAATTTATTCCGGATTAAATGAATCATGGCAAAAATATTCACCGCAGAGGACGCGGAGAACGCAGAGGGTCGTTGCGCGGAGTCTGGTGATT
>JAUVET010000226.1 GCA_030594665.1 Methanosarcinaceae archaeon | reverse complement strand
TTCAACCCCTCGCAAGACGTGCATAAGAATCGTCTTGCCAGCCCCACTTCTACCCAATATACCAACGACTTCTCCTTCATTGATATCAAGGTTAATGTTGTTTAGTACCTTGACCCCTTCGTATTCGATGGTCAGGTTTTTGATCTCTATGAACAATGCCATTTATAAGTTCCTCCGCCAAGATGGGATAATGCGATGTTTTGTTTAATTGCTATTTAGTTTAAATTACTTAAGGGTTTTGTAAGTCGTATACAAAACCATGTAATACAATTTACTCATGAACATTATTAATTAATTAATTAAATTAACATAATCATCAATCACAATATTAAAAGCACTACATAAACGTAACGTATTATTTGTGCACTGTTAACTTCTAAAATCGCATGCATGTAACACAATCAGACATTTTTGTCATTGGTCATACATTATCAATTATATCAAGAATTTCTGAAATATCTTTTATTACGACGTTCGCAGCATTCTTTAATTTGATTGGTCTCACATCACCCTGTTGAGTTGTCATAACCCCTATATCTGCTGCCCTGAGTGCAAGAATGTCGTTGATACCATCCCCCACCATCACTACCGTATCGTATTTTTTCTTCATTTCGAGGACTATGTGTTCTTTATCCTGCGTCGTGGCAATGTCAAAAACCCTTTCTATCGGGATCTGCACATGTTCCGCAAGTTGCCGCAGGTTGTGCATACTGTCCCCGGATGCGATATACGTATCAATCCCATTTTTGCCCAATGTTTTAACGGCCTTTGGGGTATTTGTAAAAACCCGTCCGCCCGTACTCAATACATACGGGATTGTGCCATTTTGGGAATCCACAATAATACCCAGTGCAAGATAAAATATGTTCGGGCACCGTTCGGTTACACAATTGAGCACGGCATGCAGATCACTGATCGGGATTTTGTACTTTCTGATAACATCAAGTGCCATATCAACGGTGAAAGGGCTGCTTGAGCAACTTATGTCGATTGCGATATCATTGTCATTGATGAACTTGATGAGCGAAATGTTCGGATCTTGCTTCAATATCGTTTCAGGGACAATTTGAAGAATAACAAGCGCTTGATGTGGCTTTTTTGCAACCAGTGCGGTACTTTCGATCTGATCGAGAATGCGACCTGTCTTAAGGTCCTTTGCCACACGATACATGTGCAGGAGGGTTCCCGCACTGTCAAAGATTACAGCAATATGTTTTTGCATGAAAGAATGATTGAACTAATGCGTGATTATCTTTACGACAAAACTCTCATTTTTACAATAACGGCGAACCTGACAACAAACATCCTGCGACGTATCCCAATATGGCGCCGCTGTTCAAAAATGGAAGGCCTGCTTGTGGTTTACCTTTCATGACAAGTATCATAAGTGCAAAAAAACCGATAATTGTTCCGATCATTGCACCAAGTGCAGGATAATGCACGATCCCGATCTGTTCTATGAACATGTATGCCGATACCACAAGTATCGTGGGCATCACGGTATCACCGAGTCCCATGAAAAATGCTTCTCTTTCGCCTTCTTTGTCGAATTTTTCTGTCCTGAATGAATATCCGGGATGTTTAGGAATAATGAACAGTATTGGAAGCTTGAGGTCCATCACACCCTCTGCCAGTGCGATCATGTGTTTTGTTTTATACACTGATATCGCATCGTATACTGCCAACAATACCAAAAGCACAATGGTTGGTACAATTGCAAGTGATATCCCGAAAATTGCGGAACAACCCGCAGCGATTATGAGTCCGAGAATATCAATGACATACCATTCAGGGAACTTGTACAAGACTACGGTCATACTGATGGCTAATAAAGTTGATAATGCATTGTTTGTGAAATCCGATACAGGTGTGATCGCTAAAAGTGCATAGAGTACATAATATAGAGTACATGCTACTGCTAACAGTATTATAAGCTGGATGAACCATTTCATGTTCTTTTTAATGGCAAGAAGGAGTATTAATGTGAATACTAAAATTATACCTATGTATAACAATGAGTTCGATGTGGCGTTGGGGTCCTCAAAAGCAACCATGCCTTCCGCTTCCATTGGTGCAGCTAAAAAAAGGGCAAAGACCTGTACAATAAGTATAATTCCTGCCATTGCCACCATTGGCACATAACTTGAAAGGGTTAACTTTTTAGTGGGGTTTTCCGAGCTCATTTGCTTTATTACTCCGTAGTGTCGTATCTGTATGTTTGTTAATATTGTGATAAGATATAAAACTTTCAATTAAGTATGGCTGTCTAAAAGTTTGGTGTTGCGATACGTGAACTATCTCTCCCTGCCCGCTATGCGACGAGGAAATGGCTTCCGGCTCCATTGATCCCGCAACCGGCATCTCCAACAGGCTTTAAATCGGGACATTCCGCCTCTACACTACACAAAATGTTACAGACACCAAAATTACAGAAGCGTCCAGATAGCGCGTCAAATGGAAATTCCGGGCTTTGTGTATAATGTCGAATTGTGCCCCGACTTTATACACAGACTCTTTACTTTTTACACAAAGCCCCACATTACGGGATTTGGATAATGATTGGCAATGACTTCAGGATTCAAAGCAAGAAATCGTTTTATTTAAGTATATGAAGACCTTATACTATCAGTACAGGGGTAGTTATTGCAAACGTGGATGCTTCACAATTTTAGTATGGTGGCGGCATGGCTGAAGTTTTTAAAAATAATGGAAAATGAATAAATGAGTATATTTAATAAATTATTTGAAAATAGTAATAAAAAAATAGAGGGTGATGGTTACCATTATAAAAAGGACAGGCATCATTGCGAAGAATATGGGTTTTCGGTATATTACCCAAATGGTTGGGTACTACAGACACAAGGCTTACCGGATCTCCTTCGGTTTTATCATGTTCAGGTTATGTTTTATGATCCTCGATGTGCTGAGAACTGTGTTAATGTTGCTGCATGCAGAATTTTTCGGGGGCGGTCTATCAAAGAACTCGAAGTTGTTCCAACAATGTATGCTCAAATATTTGGTGGAAGAATCCTCTCTTTGAAACGTACAAAGGTGGATAATGTAGAAGCCATCGAAGCAATATATAAATTACAAAAACAAACACAAAAACAAGTTATTTTTGATAAGGGTAGTTATGGATATGTTTTTACATCTGGATCGTTATCAAACAAATTCAAAGATTGCGAACCAATATTTGATGATTGTCTTCAATCCTTCAAATTCGAACACATCACGGATGATGCAGGAACTCATTATTTTTCAGGTGTCTCTTATCAGCAAAGAGGGTTATATAAAGATGCTGAGAAAGAATACTTAAAGGCTATTGAATTAAATCCTGACTGTTATAAAGCGTATTGCAATCTTGGAGCGATCTGTATGAAAACACAACGAGTGGAAGAGGCAGAAAAATATTATGAAAAAGGACTTCAAATAAATCCTAAAGACCCAATAACCCTACTCAATATTGGTTCTATCTATTTTGCTGATAAAACCTCTGAGGATGAAGGTTTGAAGTATTTCTGCAAAGCGATTGTTGCTGACTCCGCCGTTGAACCGGTAGTTCATCAAAAGATACAC
>JAUVET010000149.1 GCA_030594665.1 Methanosarcinaceae archaeon | reverse complement strand
TGCTCTCCTCTGACACGCTCATCAGATGGGAACACGGAAGAATCGTGGGGAACATCCATTCCTGCATCAACAATTCCCTTCAACACCGCATAAATGCGGGATCCGGGCGATGATGCCGATAGTCCAATGTCCAGTACACCATTTTCATAACCATTCTTAAGCGTCTTCAATCCAAACAACAACCCGGTAAGATACGCAGATGTGGTGTTCCCTGTGGAACCCTCATACCCGTACTTTTTGAGCTCGGTCGAGATCGCAGATGAAAGTGTAATATCGCCTTCGGGTTTTGGCGCTACTAACTGGACCTGCATGTGTTTTGCACTCTTCCTGACAACGACACGGTCTTCCTTTGACAGAAGCAATTTAAGTCGCTGATGATAATTAGTGCGGCCTTCCCTTCGTCGCCTGAATGCGACTTTATATCGGGGTCCTGTTGCCATAATTAAATCCTCCAGCTAAGTTTAGCATTAACTTCAACTTTAGCATTAACTTTAACATTAATTTCAACAAATAATTTAGTGCACATAAGCCTATTCCTCACTTTTAATAAGTTTATCAGACTTCAAATGTGCATTAAGGTGCGCAACTGAGCGGTATTCTCCACCCTTTGCTTTGCGGTATATCTTACAATACGTCGATTTATCAAGTGAACCGTCCGCACGCAACTCCTTAAGCCTTCTTCGAAGAGCCCGGATCTTCTTCATCCACTGCTCCTTACTTGGGTTTCGTGCACCTTTTGTACCTTTACGTGAACCATGTCCTTTACAATGGCCATATTTGCGTTTAGCATCACGTGCTCTTGCACGCCCTCTGCTAACACCTTTCACAGGTATGGCTTTTACAGTGCCATCTGCAATAAGTCCACGGATATCTTCTCTTGTGATCGCGACCGCAATCTCTTCTGATGCATCGGGATCCAGCCATATCCTGTGAACACCACAGCCTAAAACCTTTGAAGCAATACGTTTCTGGTTTGACAGGTCAGTCATATTACTCACCTCTTGTCGGATTTAGCACTTTAATGCCAAGTTCTGCTGCTTTCTCTTCGATCATAGCTTTCTTTTTTGCACCAACAGTTCTCGCGATCCTGATAGCTTCAATTGTTGCATCGATCGCATCAACATCACCAACATTCCTGACAAGGATATCTGCATATCCTGATGGATGAAGTCCTTTTACTGCAACAGGACTGCCATATCCGACCTGTGCAAGCGCGCCCTTTGCCTTAATGTGCTTGCGCTGCTTACCCTGCAGACCTCTTGGACGTCTCCAGTTCGAATCAAGCCTCTTGTACTTGTGTGAATCAGTTCTATTGAAATGTGGTTTCTTGCCTTTGAGGAGCTTTCTTAGCTTGAACAAACGCTTGGATTCCTCATCCATTACAAGTTCACTGACTTCAACAGCCTTTGTGCCTTTTGTTGCGGCTTCTTCAGTTGTTTCCTCCGACACTTCTACTGTTTCGGATGAAAGTTCCAAAGCCCCTGCCTTGATCTTATTAGCAAGTGCTTCACCAACGCCCTCAACTGTTGTCAGGTCTTTGGTCGATGCATTTGCCAGCTCATCAACAGACTTGAATCCCGCATCTGTAAGTGCCCTGGCTTTTGCTTCGCCCAGACCTTTGATGTTAGTAAATTCCTTAATAGTATCTTCCATTAACATCACCTACACAATTTTCTCCACAATATATATTCCGTCCTGGAACACACGCGGATCGAATCTTTTGATCTTGGTCTTCTGTTCAATATTTGCTGCTGTCTGACCAACATCTTCCTTATTGATCCCGGTAACAATTACCTCATCGGCACTCGTCTTAATTTTGGTCTCACCAAGGATATTTGCAACCCTGGGGCTTTTTTCACCAAGGAAATTACCGATCACAAATTTTTTACCTTCAACCTTGATCTGCATAGGAAAGTGAGAATAAACCACTTTCATACGATACTCAAAACCATCTGAAACACCCTTCATCATATTATTAATATGGGATGCAAGTGTTCCGACCATCGCTTTTTGCTTCTTTCTGGATGAAACTGCGTCCACAGTCACTTCTGAATCCGTCACTGCAATCGTGATACCCGGGAACCAGACAAATCTCTGGTTATTGCCCTTTTTACCTGATGCAGAAAAGACATTACCCTCAAACGTGACACTCACGCCATCGGGAATCGGAACTGTTTTCTTTAGTTCTTTTGCCATAACATTCCTCCATCAGTACACATATACAAGCAACTGTCCGCCGATATTATTCTCACGAGCTTCCTGTTGAGACATAACACCTTTTGATGTTGTCAGGATCAATGCACCAAAATTCTTTGCAGGTAAAAACTGCTTTTCCCATTTCTCGAAATCCGCAGCACCAACAGAATAGCGTGGCTTGATAGCTCCACACTTGTTAATTCTGCCAACAAGCTCTACTTCATACATTCCTGCTTTACCATCATCTATGAATTCAAACTCGCCAACATATCCACGGTCTTTCATGACACTCAGGACATTGCCTATCAGTTTTGATGCGGGTTTGACCATACAGGATGATTTACCTACAGCCTCTGCATTCTTAATTGTTGACAATGCGTCAGCAAGAGGATCTAATAATACCATATTTATTCACCTCACGTATATTTTTCAAATCCCATATCATGGGCCATTTCCCTGAAACAATGCCTGCACAGGTATATCCCGTATTTGCGTACAAGACCCTGCTTTCTGCCACATCGTTTACATTCGTTAGCACCGCGCCCAAAACTCTTAGTAGTCTGAACCATTATTCTACCTCCACAGCATAATTATCTTTGAAGAAGGCAATTGAATCCTCTTTTGTAAGCCTGTGTGATGTCGGGACTTTGTGTCTTGCAATCCTTCTTTTGCTGATCCTGAATCCGGGACGCTTCATTGCCACAATGATATCCATTCCGAAAATTCCGATATTCGGATCATATTTCATCCCAGGATAATCTGTGTGTTCTTCGATCCCGAATGATACATTTCCTAATTTATCGAACTGGGATGCTCGCAGTTTGTTCTCAACGATCCCAAGGGACGTTTTTAAGAACTCATTTGCATTATCGCTCCTGAGTGTAACCTTGCATCCGATGGGTTCATTCTTTTTAATACTAAATGCCGGAAGAGTTCTTTTGGCATATGCCCTGATAACGGTCTGCCCTGTGATCGTTTCAAGAATTCCTTCTGCATCAACAAGGTGCTGGCCACTTTCCCCGACACCCATGTGAACGACAACTTTGTCGACCTCAGGTGATCTCATTGGATTACTCAATGGCCTCACCACCTAATTTGATCTCGGGTTCATTTTCACCGATAACAACAACGTAGTCCTCGATCGTCTCAAAATCATAGTCACCTGATATTTTCACAGTATTATGTTTTGAACTTCGTACAGTGTTGATCGCCTCGATCTTACCAATCTCACCGGTGTGCTTTCCCCCGATGATCATAGCAAGATTTCCGACCTTGTACTCAAGGTGTTTTACGATCTCTTTACCGGGTATTGAAAGGATCAATGAATCCTTTGCCTTATAGTCGTTTGGACCGATCAGGTTCTTACCATCACTCAAATTGAGTTGGGTTACTCCGTCTTTGATGGTGATCTTGTTATTGATCCTGCACAACTTGTTTGCGTTTAGGTCATCCAGTTTGTGAAGAGCCAACCTGCCCTTGCGGTCAAGTAATACACGATATGCTGCATTGTTCAACGGAATTGAAATAACATCGAACAATCCGACAGGGAATCGCAGGTCTTTTACCACGACACCGTCAACAAGGACCTTTTCCTCGGACAGGATCCTCTTAGCCTCTGCCCTGTTATCTACCAGGCTTAATACATCCCTGAGTACAATTGCAAGAGGAAGACTCTGCTCTTTGTGATGAGGACCAGGTCTTGTAGATGTGATCCATTTATTAGATTTCTTTGAAATATGCCAGCTTTTTGGCGCTGATATTCTTTTTTGATGTTTACCCACTTTATCACCTACTTCTACTGATGATCGCTTTTCTGCGGTCATCTTTTAACTCAAGCTTTGTGATCACTACATTTGATGGGTATATAGGTCTTGCAACCTCCGTACCATCAACTTTAGTGACAGTAACCCCTTCAACCACAATCGTCCCGTCCTTTAATGAGACAACTTCTACTTTTCCGCTGGTTCCTGCATTATCGCCTCGTACTACCTCTACAGTATCACCAACAATGACATTTGCACTGCGTCCGTATTTATCGCGAAGGTCTTTCGCAAGTGGTGCACCCATGTACTGTTGTCTTTTATGAAGAGGAGCATGATAACGTGCTTTTCTCTGTTTTCTTGGTTGTGTTGATACCATAACAGAACACCTCACACTATAATAGAAGCAGTGGTCCCGATCTTCGGGAATCTCTCAGCAGCCTCTCTTGCGATCGGTCCTTTGATATCAGTGCCTTTTGGGATCCCATTTTCATCTGTTATGACAACTGCATTGTCCTCAAAGGATACCCTGAGTCCATCCGGACGGCGGAATTCCTTTTTCTGTCGAACAACAACAGCGAGCATGATCTGTTTTCTCATTTCAGGTGTGCCTTTCTTGACAGATACAACACACATGTCACCAATGCCTGCTTTTGGCATCCTGTTCTTTACACCTCGATATTTCTTCACTGAAATGATCTCAACAGTTCGTGCACCTGTATTGTCCACACATTCGATCTTCGCACCTGCGTTCAATGAACGTGGTATACTTGAGCGTATGCCTTTCATGCCTGTGCCTCCGCTTTGACCACTACATATGATTTGGTCTTACTAAGCGGTCGGCACTCTGCGATCGTGACTACATCCCCGACCTTTGCATTAATGCAAGGAGGGTTGTGGGCATGGATCTTTGATTGCCGCTTCTCATATCTCTGATACTTTTT
>JAUVET010000096.1 GCA_030594665.1 Methanosarcinaceae archaeon | reverse complement strand
CATCACATGATAGAGCACTCAGACCAGGTATAGGGTCATTGACAGAGACAGGATCCAGATTCACATTGCCATCGTTGGTAACACTGAACGTGTAGGTCAGGGTATCGCCAAGACTGACATCACCAGTTCCATCCTTATCAGCGTTGACGGTCATGGTCTTGGTGAGGTTGATCGACGGATATGGTGGTACAATGACCTCAGCGGTATCATTAGCGTATAATATGGTCGGTTCGATAACAGAGTCATTGCCTGTTGCTGTGGCGATATTGGAATAACTCCCTGCCAGGGTCGTGACTGGAAATGTGACCAGTGCATCGCCGGTGGCAGTGCTGCTTGTGTTCAGGTCGTCAGCGGTGCCGTCGTTGTCTTCATCTGTCAGCCCCGATAGTGTGACCGTGAAATCATCGCCTGTATCGCCTGGTGTGCCGTTGTCGTCGATAACTTTCACGTTATACAGAGGCGCGCAGCTACTGGGATTAGTAATCACATAGCAGTACTTGACTGTTTCACCTGCGTTGATCGAGAGCGTCTCTACCCCGGGACATGTGCCATCAGAAGTGTTCACAGTCTTCGCAATCTCCAGTTCAGGGAAGCAGATGTCGCTGATCTGATAGAAGGGGATGGTCTGTTCACCGCCTGTAATGGCTTCTGGCGGAACTACGGCCTCGATATCATTAATATAGGTAAGCCAGGCATGGGTTAGTGCCCCTTGCAGACCGCCCGTTGGATTTTTTTTCAGGTTCGGATCCCAGAACAGTTTCACATCGATGCGGACAACTACTGTCTCGTTTCGTTCCAGATCGTCAAGCTCGATAGTACCGTGCAGCTCAGAATTTTTCACGAATAACGGTCCGGTGAGGTTTTCATAGATGAGTGTGGCTGTACTGCCGCCATCGTCACAGATGCCGTCGTCAACACTGTTCTCGCCAGCGATCAGGTCCTCAATAGTACCGTAATTCACCTGCACAAGCACGATGTCGCCGAGGGCCACACCGGATTGACCGGTGGTGTCAGCCAGGAATGAAAAGTTCAACTCTATGGTCTGTGGGGCGTCTGTATCTGCTTGAGCAGTATCGTCCACCGTAACTTCGGCGAAGTATGTCACGATATCGCCGCTTGAGAAATCGCCGCCTTGCAGCGACTCAACAACGTCCTTATTAACCCCGATGGTTCTGTCATCAAAGGCACCGCCGCCGGTCAGGTGGTTGTATGACTCCGGAGCTGCTGCGACAAAGTCGATGTCAAAGTCTCCGTTAGCAGCTAACACTCCAGGTGTCGTCACAAGCAGCGTAAAGAGCACGCTTAATATCAGTAATAGCATCAGAGATACTCCAGGCTTTCTTTGCTTGAGTCTCTGATGTGTGTTCGTCGTATTGTTCGTCATTGTGGCACGAGACATTCCCGGCATTACCATCAGTAGTAGCGTAATTAACTGCCACAATTTTTTTGTTATATGTAGTGTATATATTTTCTTTTTCACTTTTTATACCTCTTTTAATATTTTATACCTTTTTTAAAGTTTATCCACTCTATTCTGTGTTGTATCGTAGTTAGTTTCTCTAAATTCACCCGGTTATTGAATTATTTCGCATTTGCAGGTAATCTACAAGTTTATGTGTATGTGTACCTCTGCATGTTTTCATTTTGGCTATTCCATATAGGATGAACATGACCTACATCTGCATTGCTAGCATCAATGTTAGGATATTTTTAAGTCTAACTGAACCCACTCCTACAGACGTGCTACATCGCCGACCTGAATAATGCATTATTATTGTTCTGGTGAGGCTATAGAAAATAATTTTCTGGATGTAGTAGATCAAGAGAAATATTATACGTAAAAATGTTAACACTGTAAGTATATAAATTTATTGGATTTAGGGGTGATAATTATAAATTTTATCCGGAAATGTCACATTGAATCTTATTCGAAAAAAAATAACCTGTACCCTCAATAGAAAATCCGACCGAAGGGAGGATTTTGTTCCCATCAATCTACAATTTTCTTAAGTCTTTTGACCTGCAAGCAGGACAGGATAATTTTGAGCCCATGCCTTTGAACTTATTACCACATACATTACATTTATATGATGACATAGCAACAGTACTTAGATCAACACTATCAGCAGCACTTGTATCGGTAAAACACATAATATATACCTCGGTGAAGATGGATTTTAAGAGCATATCAGGTTATACTTGATATACCACTAATCTAAATGATTATTAATGATATTTAAGTCTTTCTAAATCCGATCTCCAATCCAATTCTCTGTGGAACTCCTCAAACATATCTTCTCTTTTTACTATAAGTTTATGTGTTCCGTCTTTTGCAATCATAACCTTTGCAGGTCTTGGAAATAAATTCGCATTAGATGCAAAAAAATCCGAATAGGCACCAGTATCATAAAATAATAAATAGTCTCCTTTTTCAGGTTTTCTTAATAATTTATTTTTTATTTTGCAAAGAAGATCTCCGGTAAAGCATAAATTTCCTGCAACAAATGTTTCATAGGGATTTACCTCTTCTATATTGTTTGCAATTTCTATTCTATGCAACTGTTCCGGAACTGCAGTTCCAAAAGTATGGAAATTAACACCGGCATCCACATGAATTAAGTTCTCTTTGAGTGGAGTTGTTAACACACGACCTATTTGTGTAATAGTTACTCCTGCATTTCCAACTATACTTCTCCCTGGTTCTACAACAAACTTCGGAGTTCCGATTTCCTGTAATTTTTTCTTAAAAGTTGTGTTTGCAGAATATTTTTTATTCAATAATTCTTGAATGAACGTATCCGGAGTATATGGGCAGAAGAGTTCTTCACCAATCCATTCGAGATCATTTGACTCCTGATTATATTCATATCCTATCAATTGATTAGCCCAGGTGTAATTTTCTTTCTTGGTATTTTTTATTTTTATCTTAATTGTGTCCCAGTCGTTCGCTTCAAAGTATTTTATACCCAGGCCGCCGCCAAGATTAATTTCATTCATCTCAAATCCAATTTTTTTTGCCTCTTTTGATAAATTTATTAGAGTATCAAGAACTGTATAATATGCCCCTATATCAGTTATTTGTGATCCGAGATGAACCATCAATCCATTTGGAATTAAACCATCCAGTTCTAATACTTTATTGAACACAGAATTTGCTCGTTTAATGTCAATTCCGAACTTACTCCATTCACCGGACGTGGTAATCGCAGTTGAGGTAATATGCCCAAGTGGAAAACCTGCAAGTCTCAGATTTATTTTAGCGCAAGTTCCTAACTTTTTTGCAATTGCATTAATTACTTCCAATTCCTCTTCAGGATCGACATTTATTATTATTTCTTTCTTTATGCATTCTTCCAGATAATATTCACTCTTGCAATTTCCGTTTGCCCGTATTTTTTCTGGTGGAATTCCTGCATCGAGTGCGAATTGCAATTCAAACTCTGAAGCAACATCTGCTCCGGATCCTAATTTAGCCAGCAGTTTGGGAACACTAAAAGTGGTATTTGCTTTAACTGCGTAACATATTAGATGATGTGGATACTCTTTCTCAAGCGAATTTTTATATTTTTTATAATTTTCTTTAATAATATCTTCAAACAAAACATATAATGGCGTGCCATATTCTTTTGCTAACTCAACCATATCCACACCATATATTTTTCGATGATTATTCACAGTTTTATCCAAATATTCATTCCAATGTCCTTTATCCGAAATCATTTCAAGTCACTTCCTTAAACACCATTACCTTGATTAAAAACCATCCAGTTCCCCTACCACCTTTTCCACATCCGAAATAATCTCTCCTGTGAGCACCATATCCCTGGATATATTGACATCATTGTGCAGTATCCTATCATCCTTAAGATGCTCAATCCTGGACCGAACCAGTTCATATGCTGCTTCTGCACCTGTTCCAGCCCTAAGGGGCTTTCTAAAATCAAGACCTTGCGACGCACACAATAATTCTATTGCTACAACATATGAGGCATTCTCAAAAATATTGCGCGCCTTTAGTGCCGCCGTCATGCCCATGCTAACATGATCCTCCTTATTGGCCGAAGTGGGTATGGAGTCCACACTGGCCGGATGGGATAAAACCTTATTTTCTGAGACTAGTGCCGCAGCAGTATATTGGGCCACCATAAACCCGGAATCCAGACCCTCCTTCTCTGTTAAAAATGCTGGCAGGCCGCTGAGCTGTGGATTTACCAGACGTTCTATCCTGCGTTCACATACACTGGCTACTTCTGATAGGGCAATACCGAGCAAATCCAGGGAGATAGCAATGACCTGACCGTGAAAATTGCCACTGGATATGACCTCGTCCTCCTCCGGGAACAGAAGAGGGTTATCAGTCGCAGAATTGATCTCTATTTCAACTTTAGTCCTGACAAAAGATAATGCGTCCCGTGCTGCACCCACAATCTGAGGTATGCATCGCAGCGAGTAAGCATCCTGTACTTTCTTATCATACCTGTGGGATTCCATGATCTCGCTATCGGCAGTGAGCCGTCTGAGGTTAGCAGCACAGGTGATCTGGCCTTGATGCGGTCTGATCCGCCCCACTTTCTCGTCATAAGCCCGTCCTGTGCCTTTTAACGCTTCCAGGCTCATGCTGGCCGTAATCTCGGAGGTCTTGACCAGGATCTGGGAATCATATACCAGCAGGGCTGCAATGGCAGTGATGACCTGGGTGCCATTGATCAAAGCCAGACCTTCTTTGGATGATAGTACAATTTTGATAATTCCGGCCCGTTCCATAGCTTCGGCACCACTCACTTTCTCACCGTGATAGAAGGCCTCGCCTTTTCCCAGCATCACCAGAACCATATGGGCCAGATTGGCCAGATCCCCACTGGCACCCAGCGAACCTTTCTCAGGGATCACCGGATGTACACCACGGTTGAGCATATGGATCAGGGTCTCGATGATCTTTACCCTGACTCCTGAATATCCCTTGGACAGAGAATTTGCCCGCAGCATCATTGCGGCCCTTACCACTTCTTCTGGTAACGGTTTCCCTATCGCCACAGAATGGCTAAGAATGAGATTTTCCTGAAGTTTATCGGATTGCTCCTTTGAAATGAATACATTGTCAAAAGCCCCAAACCCTGTTGTCACTCCATATACCACCTTCTCGCCTGCAACCAGACTCTCCACAAACAGGCGGCATTTGTTGACTTTTTGCCTGGCATCGGAAGAGAGTTCGACCTTCTCAAAATTTCGAGCCACTGACACCACATCTGTTATGGAAAGGGTTTCACCATCTATAGTTACTGTCATAATTATCACGTCATTATCTTTTTATGGTATTTTTTTATAGTATATAATCTGTAAGATAATATACTCAAGAAAATCCGACCGAAAGGAGGATTTTGTTCTGGTATATCGAGGCTGTCCAACAATTAACCAATCATCATTATAAATGGATCATTAGAATATACGATGAAACCATATATATCTTTTTTCTGGCTCTCTGAGCCCAATTCACATAAGCTTAATGATTGATTGTTACACAAACACCGTCCTTCTGGCGGTGAAAAGAGAAATATCAAACTACTATAAGCTAATTTATTTGAAAATATATAATTTTTTTATAAGGAGACTGTCGGAAAAATGATGAAATCATAACATTTGAAGCACTGTAGGTATCTAAAACGCTATGTTACGTTAGTCTGCATTTATTTCATAAATTAAGATATCTTGGAATAAGGGCTTTTCCGACAATCTCTACCATGCGTATCGTGATAATGCCCATTTTTCCACCAGTTACAGCAGTGCCATAGAAGATTTTAATAATCTTTCGTGACTTAGATATCTCTATGCATTTCTCAAGCTCAGGCAAGGGTATATGAATTAAAAATTAAAAAGTAGGTATCCCTTTCAAAAAGCATGGTAATAAAATTTGTATGAATCTTGGTTTATATTATCTGCCACAGAGGACACAGAGAAGAAAAACTATGTGATCTTAAGAGTTCTCTGTGACGATCATTTTTGCCCTATGATTTGAAGCTATGGCGTCATTATGGGGTTGGAAATGTTGAGTTTGGAGAGCCAGTTTTCAATTGAATATCCGTCTTCAAGGAAGAAGGAACACGGATGCCACGGATTCGACGGATATGCACGGATTTAGGATTTCTGATT
>JAUVET010000119.1 GCA_030594665.1 Methanosarcinaceae archaeon | reverse complement strand
CTTCTGGTATCCTTTTTAATTGCCGGGGGAGTTGGGGCCTATCTATTTAATGATTTAGTCCAGACCAGCATTCAGGATGATGTTGTCCATGATCTGGACGTTGCTGATGCCATATTTCAAAATTATTTAATCCAAACAGAGAATATAGTATCTTATAGTTCAGTTTCTCCACGTATACGTAATCCTCTTTTCGATAATGATTCTGCAATGCTTCGCCAGAATCTTGATGACATATATTATAATAAGTTCAGCGATAAACTTGACATCCTTACTGTTACTGATAACAATGGTATTATTGTGGCCAGGGCAAGAAATCCTGCACTATTCGGTGACTCCATGGCAGACAACGATCTGATTTCTCATGCATTGACCGATATGACAGCATCGTCCATCGAAATAATAACTCGTGAAGAACTGTTAAAGGAGAATAGATCACTGGCTGATCAGGCATATATGAAATTCACTCCCACCCCAAAAGCAAAACCAAGACCTGAGGACAACTCTACGTCGGGCATGATATTAATTGCAGCCGCACCCATCCATAACGATGACGGCAATGTGATTGGCGTACTGTACGGGGCTGATCTGATAAACCGCGATTATAAGATCGTGGATGAAATAAAGAACGCTTTGTACAAGGACGAGATCTATGGTGGCAGGGACATGGGCACAACTACTATCTTCCAAGAAGATTTCAGGATCTCTACCAATGTTCTCACAGACACAGGAGAGCGGGCAATAACTACCAGAGTGTCCCAGGAAGTTAATGAAGCAGTGCTTGAAGGCGGTGAATACTGGAAAGACAGGGCTTTTGTTGTAAATACATGGTATGTTACTGCCTATAAACCGATAAGGAACTTTGACGGTGAGATCATAGGTATACTTTACGTGGGAATCCTGGAACAGCCATATACCGATTCCGGACTCAGGATACTGGGAATATATCTTTTTTACCTGTTATCAGGTTTTGTACTTTCCATGTTCATATCTCGTTATTATGCCAAAGGCATCATCCAACCTATTAATAAGTTGATCAGTGGTACAGAAGCCATAGCTAAAGGTAAATTTGAGAAAATCGACGTGGGAACAAAGGATGAGATTGGAAAATTTGCTGACTCATTTAATGCGATGGCAATGGAATTACAGAATACAATAGGTGAGCTAATCTCATCCAAAAATGAGACACTTGAGATAAACCGCAACCTGTCTACTATGTATTCTATCGCAACAATTGCGACCCAATCCTTTGAACTTGATGAACTTTTAAACGGAATTCTTAAGAAGACACTCGATTTTCTTAAGATTGCAGCGGGTGAGATTTATTTAATAGACGAAGATGCCGGTGAGGCGGTTCTACATGTACAGCAGGGCTTTCCAGATGAATTTGTAAAAAAGGTTCGTAGCATACCGCTTGACAGTCCGACTGTTGCAGCGATACTGAAATCGCAAGAGCCTATTGTTACACAAGAACCACCGCATGGTTACGAAACGGTTAAGGCAGCAGAATATGGCATTGAAAAAGTTGTGATCTTCCAGTTATGTTCGCGGGAAAAAGTAATTGGTTTTATCACTATGTCGGTACCAGCAGAGCGCGAGATCAGCATAAAGGATATGCGCCTGCTGGTATCCATCGGCAATCAGGTCGGAATTGTAGTTGAAAACGTACGTTTGTTCGAAGAAACGAAAAAAGCCTACGAAGAACTCAAATCCCTTGATAAAATGAAGGAAGAATTCTTATCTAACGTAAGCCATGAACTTAAAACACCTCTTGTTTCAATCGAGGGGTATAGTGAGGTATTAAGTGCCGGCACATTAGGCGAACTCAATGAGCAGCAGAAAAAAGCTGTTGATACTGTTATGCGCAATGCTGATAGGCTTGAACGTTTGATCGATTCGATTTTGTATTTGAGTATTGAAGAAGCTGGAAGGATGCAATATACATTCAAACCTCTCCAGATCGTTGATGTCATTGAAAAGTCAGTTTCGGATATGCTTCTACAGATCAAGAGGAATGATCTCACTATCAAAAAGGAATTGTCTGATAATTTACCTCTCATTCAGGCAGATGAAGACCGAATGATGCAGGTTATGATAAATCTGATCGGTAATGCAATTAAATTCACACCATCCGGTGAGATTGCGATAACGGCACACGAAGATGGTGATAATCTGCATATTGCGGTGAGTGACACAGGTATTGGGATATGTCAAGAGCAGATAGATAATTTATTTGAGAGATTCTATCAGGGGGATGCTTCTACAAAGCGCAGATATGGGGGGACGGGATTGGGTTTGCATATCAGCAAACTTATAGTCGAAGCACATAAGGGACGAATATGGGCTGAGAGTGAAAAAGGGGTTGGGACAACGATTCATTTTACGTTGCCAAAGTGGGACTGAACTCATGCAGTTTAGCTAATTAATGCTCAAAGGACTGAGCGTGCATATTGTTATAAATATTTCTTTCATGGCAAAGATCTCATAACAATACCAAGCCACCAACACATCCAAATAACCATAAGTAATATATACGTTCCATGAATATTACCCAACATGATTATGAGAGGTACATAACATGGTCGAAAAATCTATTCATGAAATTAACCGTAGGATCAAAGACGGAAGCGTCAATGTTGTTACAGCCGAGGAAATGGTCGGCATAGTGGCAGAATTTGGTGCGGAAGGTGCTGCAAAGGAAGTCGATGTTGTTACAACCGGTACTTTTGGTGCAATGTGTTCATCAGGTGTATGGGTCAATCTTGGACATTCCGAACCCCCGATCAAGATGCAAAATGTCTGGTTCAATGATGTAGAAGCATATACCGGACTTGCGGCTGTGGATGCATACATTGGTGCAACCCAACTATCCGAGACGCGCGGAATGGATTACGGCGGTGCTCACGTTATCGAGGATCTTCTTCGAGGCAAGTCAGTTGATGTACATGCAACAGCCTATGGCACGGATTGTTATCCAAGAAAGCAGCTTGATACAACCATTACCCTTGATGACATAAACCAGGCAGTGATGATGAATCCAAGAAATGGTTATCAAAAATACAATGTTGCAACCAACAGTTCAAACCGCACACTCCACACATACATGGGCGCACTACTGCCGGATTTCGGCAATGCGACATATTCCGCAGCCGGTGTACTGTCACCACTGTCCAATGATACGAACTATGAGACAATCGGAACAGGAACAAGGATATTCCTTGGCGGTGCGCAGGGTTACATTACAGGAGCGGGTACCCAGCACGACCCGACCAATGATTTTGGCACACTCATGGTTCAGGGCGATCTTAAGAAAATGAATCCTGATTATGTACGGGCAGCAATATTACATGGATATGGCGTATCACTCTATCTTGGAATCGGTATCCCCATACCAATAATAAACGAAAAAGTTGCACAGGCAACAGCGATATCCGATGCGGACATCTCGACTCCCATTCTTGATTATTCAGTCACAAGCCGTAACCGTCCAAAGATCGGTCAGGTGACATACGAGGAACTTAAATCCGGTACAATTGACATAAACGGAAAGGAAGTACCGACATCCCCAATGTCAAGTTTCAAGACCGCACGAAAGATCGCAGGGGAATTGAAGGACTGGATCAAGCGCGGAGAGTTCTTTGTGAACATGCCGGTTGACCGCTTGCCTCTTGACAGTCTGGTAAAACCAATGTTGCAGACCCGGGAAACCCCATTGGTCGGAGATATCATGTCCGGCATTGTCATAACGATCAAACAGGACGCAAGTTTCCATGAAGCTGCAAAGAAGATCCTTGAAAGTGCGTTCAACCATCTTCCGGTGGTATCCGATACGAATTCCATTGTCGGTATTGTCACTGCATGGGATATTTCAAAAGCAGTTGCAGAGGACAGGTACGATCTGGTTGAAGACATTATGACCAAAAAGACGATAACAGCAGTACCGGGTGAGTCGATCGATGTTGCTGCATACAGGCTTGACCTGAACAAGATATCTGCGATGCCGGTTGTTGATAAGGATAACCAGGTGGTTGGGATCATCACGAGTGATGACATAAGCAAACTACTTGCAAGGAGGTGCTAGATATGAAGATCAAGATCAATGTTGCAACTGATATTGTAGTAAAACCAATAATTGCAGAGGCGATAATTGAGACTGGCACACTTCTTAACATTTCACAGGCACGCATTGATTCCACAAAAGGTGAGATCACAGCGGATGTGCCGGAAGATGAGTTTATCAAGTTCAAGGATGCTATGACATCACGCGGTGCGGAAGTTGCCGTATTGGATAAACCAATATGGCGGGATGAGGATGAATGTGTTGATTGCGGTGCATGCATATCTGTGTGTCCGGCAAAGGTATTCACTTTTGGTGAAGACTGGAGCGTAAACCTTAATGAAGAAAATTGCATCCAGTGCGGGACATGTATTGAAATGTGCCCACATGGTGCACTGGCACTTGAGCAGTAAAAGTGCAAGGTGAATTGTTTATATTCCGGATGCTGGTGATAATCAGCATCTATTTATCTTTTTTTGATTATATGCTATCAGCATGAAAGAACATTTCCAGCTAAAAGAAACGATTGTTACCATCACATCGGATAAGCAGTCACACATTGAAGCCGCCAAAGAGGCCATACGACTGCATCGCGCACATCTTGAGCGCTATATCCTGTCTGACCCCTATTTCAAGATAACACTTGAGCCGCACCCATGTACACCCGATGCACCGGATATCGTTAAGCGGCTTGTCAATGCCGGAAATGCCACGGGGATCGGACCGATGAGCGCGGTTGCAGGAACGGTTGCTGCACTTGCCGTTGAAGCGATGGTTGATGCCGGTGCATCGTATGCTATTGTGGATAACGGCGGGGATGTGGCGATCATCAATAACCGTCCTGTCGTTATGGGAATATATGCCGGCGAATCACCGATCAAAGATCTTGCATTCACTATTGAACCAGGGGACAGTATAACAGGCGTGTGCACTTCAGCAGGAACAGTTGGTCCGTCTATCAGTTTCGGGATGGCGGATGCAGCCATCGTATTCTCTGACGATGTATCGCTTGCGGATTCTGCTGCAACCAGCCTTGGAAATGCGGTCGAGGTCGGGCGCGAATCTGTTGAAGAGGCGTTCGATGTGGTAAAGGATATTCCAGGGATCAAGGGCGCGGTTGTAATACAGGGCGAGTATATGGGAATGTGGGGTGATGTGCCGGAGATCACACGGGCGGATGTGCGGTATGAGTGTATTACAAAAGCTTGAGAATTGCAAAAATTACTAAGATTGATTTCTGTGGCATCTTTTAGCATTCTAAGGTTTCGATCTGTTCTAAATCTTTATTTCTCTTTTTCCAGGCACTGGGATCGTTATGCTGATCGACAAAATATGGAAATCTAGTGCGCATGTGTGCGTGCGCGTGTTTCAGTATGAACTACCCTCCCTAACGCTATATGGCGAGGAGGGAGCTTCCTGCTTCATTCAGATAAAATCATCAAGTTCTAACCACCTGATGCATGATATCACCTATCTGATGATGGGATAAGGAACGGGGATCAAGTGTTTTTATAGGCCAACAATCATGTTTATATATGGTATACGCTTAATAGGGTAATCTCGTGTTCT
>JAUVET010000123.1 GCA_030594665.1 Methanosarcinaceae archaeon | reverse complement strand
GCCGACCTTGTCTTCCACTGCACCTTCATGTGGACATCCACGCACACACCATCCGCAATTGCCGCACAGGTCACGGTCGATCACAGCCTTTCCACCTGAGATAGAGATCGCATTGAACTTACACAATTCAATACATCTTCCGCACCCCGTACATTTCTCATTATCGATCCTCGGTCTCATCTGTCCCAACAGGCCAATGTCGTGACGGTGAGTCCTTACACAATTATTGGAACATCCTGCAATTGCGATCTTCATCTTGTGTGGAGTAAGTTTTTGTGCAAACATCGGGGTAAGTTCATTTGCAAAATCCTTGGTCTCAACAAGCCCTTCAGGACAATATGCATTACCCGGACAGGCAGAAACAAAGCCCATGCCGATCGTCATAAGTCCGTTTCCATAGACATCTGCCATTATGTCATCAATGTCTTCATTTTTGACACCCTGTATCTCAATGCTCTTACGGTTTGTAAGCTCAAGTTTGCCATCGCCATACTTGTTTGACAGTTCTGCAACCTTTGCAAGATAATCGTTGCCAACAAGACCGGATTGTGTTTTGATCTTAACAAAGTTGTTACCCGTGACCTCCAACCTCACACCCGGATAATCACGCACCCAGTAACCTTTGACAGGTCTTCCATCTGCAAGACGTTTCTTAAGTTCCGCTTTGAACCTGCGCATCTTAAGCTCTGCGAACTCTTCTATCAAAGAGACATCCACTGCATCAGAGGTTTCAATATAACCTGCTTTCTCGGCAGCCTCAAGCAATTCCAATCCTTTGGCATTTCTTGCGACCAATGTTGTCCAGCCTTTTGATGATCCTGCATATCCTGCTGAGATATCGGCAACCTTTGCGACTGCATCCCTGCATATGCGACATCCATCTGACACACAGCCTGCGAGATCCTTAAGTGAGAATTCCACGTCGCCTTTATCTGTGGTCACAATCATCTCATCGATGTGAATTGCCATTTTCTTGACCTTATCTATGTCAATACCGGCATCTGTCAGGTAAGCATACAATTTCTCATTATTGAAGTTCTCCATGCAGAACAAACCAATGGTGTATGCGATGTTTGGTATCTTTGCCTTTTCTCCGTCTTTCCCGACTTCAATTGGATGAACATTCAAACCACCAAAGAACTGGGTTCTTCTTGTTCCGTAGGTGTGGCATGGAAGTCCTACCATTGCAACATTTTTGAGAGTGTCTGTTGTTTCTTTAAGTGCAGCCATTACAGGAACTGTGGAATATTTTGCACCTGCCGCATCCAGAAGGGCGTCTTTACTTGTTATGATGTGTGAACTTGGTTTTGCGATCCCTGCGGTGGTAACTGCCCCATCGATTAATCCGTTGTCAAAACAGTATGTCAAAAGTGCTGTCACAGCACCGCCATCTTGGCCCTTTTCAATAATTGCGGGATCTGTTGCTCTTGCTGCAACGATTTTTTCATATTGCCCGATTGTTGTCGGGGGTTTTGCCTGGAAGTTGAATACATTCATGGATATGCGTGAAGCATCGGTTATGACCCGCTGGCACACATCCTTACATGCACCTTCTCCATTTCGGTAACATTCCTCTTTCAACTTCGGACCGTTCTCATCAAATTCAATTATGTCATATGGACACACTGCGGCACATGCACCACAATATGTACACATACCGGTGTCTACTATCGTGTCTTTTAAGAACCATTTATATTCTTCTGCCATTGATATTCCTCCTATTATATATTATTATATTAAATGAAAACTGATACAATTATAGTCATGAAACTGATATTTGATAGATAACTTCGATAGAAGTTATCGATGGATAACTTCGCAGAAATTATCGATACTAATATCTTAACACTTTGATTTTCAGACAATTATAATTTAACCACAGAGAACACAGAGCCGGCATCTGATTTGTTCTCTGTGACCTGCACGCCTTGCAGGCGTAGCAGGCACTCAACTCCGTAGGAGGTGAGTGCTCTTTGTGGTTTATTACTTATCACTTGTTGAAATTTGCATTTCATTAGCCAATATTGTTTGGTTTTTAACTATAAATGATCATTAGCGTCTACCCATTCCCTGACCGCCGCCAGCAGCACCCCTGCCGGCACCCTGACCTCCACCCTGACCTCCACCCATTCCTGCATGAGCAAGTGCGGTCGGACCGGTCAGAACTTGCAGTTCACTGTTCTTATACTGCTTTATTGCATCTGCAACCGACCCTCCGGCCACGGATACAACTTTGATGCTGGACGCATCCAAGATCGGAAATGCATTAGGACCAACATTCCCTGTGATCAATACTTCTATGTCTTTGTTTGCTATTGACTGCGCAGATTGGATTCCTGCACCGCCTGTTGCTGACACACTTGGATTCGCAATTGCTTCGAATTCCATTGTATCGGATTCAACTATTATAAAATACTGGCATCTGCCAAAACGTGGGTCTACGGCGGATTCTAAATTCCTGTCCGCAGCAGTTATGCATATTTTCATCTAAATTACTCCCATGAATATTTCGTCTGTGTTTCATTTATAGCTTTCGACCGCTTATCTCTATCGCACTGCACTTTTGCCATTTTGATCATTCTCCTATCGTTCGGTTTTGTATTAACCTCGCATTACACACATATGAGAGGAAATATATAAGTATTTCCCGTGGTTATAGGATATCTTTATATATTTCCTCGCATATGTGAAAGAATGTTATGAAATCCCCCGGAAGACCAAAATGTCTAAGACGCATTGAAAATGCGCCTGCAGTTACTTACTTTAAACCAAGGGGAGTTCCGATGTCGGAACTCGAAGTGGTCTCACTTGCGATGGAAGAATTTGAAGCTTTAAGACTCGTGGACCTGAAAGGACTGCAGCAAGAAGAAGCTGCCCGGGTAATGGGAATTTCAAGGCGGGCATTTTGGAAAGATATTCAAGATGCAAGAGCAAAAGTGGCTTTAGCACTGGCAACAGGGAAAGCCATTGAAATAAAAGGGGGCAATTATGTCAGAAACACAGGGAAAGTTTGAATACTAATGATTGTAAACACGGGTGGGATGTGCCTTCGTGGAACACAAAGAAAATGAGGAAATAATATGACAGATGAACCTATAACAGCAGATAATTTATTGACTGCAGAACCAGAAGAACCAAAGACAATTATGAATTTGCGGGGCGTCAAGCATACGATCATGGTCATGAGCGGCAAAGGCGGTGTCGGGAAAAGCACTGTTGCTGCTAACCTTGCAGTCTCATTGGCTGAACGTGGACTGGAAATCGGATTGCTTGATTGTGATATCCATGGACCGACCATTCCGAAGTTATTCGGGGTCGAAAACGAAAAGCCGAATGTTGATGAATCCGGAATAATTCCTATACCGATCTCTTCGAATCTTAAGATCATGTCTATCGGTTTCTTCCTTGATGACACTGATTCCCCTGTCATCTGGCGGGGACCTGCAAAGATGGGTGCCATAAAACAGTTCTTAGAAGAAGTGGCATGGGCTAAATTGGATTATCTTATTATTGACCTGCCACCGGGAACAGGAGACGAACCTCTTAGTGTGGCACAGTTGATACCTGATTGTGACGGGGCGATCGTTGTCACAACCCCGCAGGATGTGGCACTTACAAGCGTCCGCAAATCCATCAATTTCGTTAAAACGGTTGATATCCCGGTCATCGGGATGGTGGAGAACATGTGTGGAATTGTGTGCCCGCATTGCAATGAAAAGATCGATGTCTTCGGAAGTGGCGGCGTATCTAAGGCTGCATCTGACTTTGGCATCAAGATTCTCGGGACACTACCTATAGAGCCTGGAGTTGCTTCAACCGGAGACAGCGGAAAGACATTTGCAAGTAAGAATGAAGCATCGCAGTGGCGCACTGAATTTGAAAAGATCGTTGATGCTGTTGTAGAGATCGCTGAATGAATTGAATTTATTAAATAAAATATATAAATTATTAAAATAAAAGGAGATAAAATATGAGAGTATGCGTACCAAGTTTTTTGCCCGGTGGCTTGGATGCCCCGGTTTCCGAACATTTCGGACATTGTGAAGTATTTACCGTGGTTGATGTTGAAGATGGCAAAATTGTAAAAGCATGGCCACTTTCCAATGACGACGAAGGTCAGGAACACACCTGTGCACTTCCTGTACAAAGGGTTGCTGGTGAAGGTGTGGAACACATGATCGTGGGCGGTATTGGACAGGGACCCCTGACGGTTTTTTCGCAGTTTAATATCAACGTTTATTCTGGTGCTGCAGGAACAGTCGAAGAAACAGTAAAAAGGTTTATTGCCGGAACTCTTGCTGACACAGATTCAAAGGGTGTCTGCCAGGGTGGATGCCATTAAGTGACATACATTAGATTGTTGGAAAGCCCAATTTAAAGGGCTTTCAACTTATTCGATCGATGCAGAATAGTGTATTACTTTCTGGCATTGGTTGGAAATTTTTTATTTTTAGTATATATTTTTTAAATGTATAGTGCGAGTTAAATCGACCGGATGGGGATTTTTCTTGCTTCATTTTATGTTTTGTTACAGGGGACAATATGTCAAAGTTAAAGAATTTAAGGCATGATAGGCATGCAGTATTGTTGCTCACCTCATAATTCGTTCACATACTCTAATGTTCGTTATACGCAATCGGCTTCGGTGTGTTTTTAAAAGTTACGATAATATTTAAGTTCAATTAGTTTAATTGATATTAATTGAAACCCATTTAAATATGATGAGTTTCATTGAAATAAATGAGGTAATAAATAATGGCAAAAAGACAGATATGTTTTACAATCGAGGAAGATGTTGTAAAAAAAATGGAAGAAATAAGAGATAAAACTGGCGTTCCGGTGAGCAAACAGATTGAATTATCTTTAAAAGGATATAAAATCGAAAAAGTAGAGCAAAATTAATATTCGGTGCTCGTTAATGGTAAATACTGAATTAGTTTTGGCATCATTATTGGCATTGTCCTATCTTTAGTAGTCAGTGTCACTAAGGAAATTATAATCGGGGAATATAACACCAGAAAAGATAATTCGTTAAGAATAAAGAATATCAGACAAGATTTAAAAGCAGATATTAAGACTCTAAGTGCAATATGGGAAAATTATAAAATATCAGAAAGCATGCATAAAGAATTTTGAAAAGATATAGAAGAACAGACCCGAAGAATAATTGAGGTTTATACCGCTTTTGCAAAAGATTTGGATACTGTTTTAATAAAGGAAATCCGAGAAATTTGTTCGAAATTTATCATACTTATAGAAAAAACGCCAATCGAAATCGACGATAACACTTGGTTTGGGGAGATAAAAAAGGACGGAGATGAACTCTGTGATGAATTTGATAAAGTCGCCAAGGACAGATTCTGATATTATTCTCTGCAAATGGATGAATAAATTACTAATTTTAAGTACTTGTGATATATAGAGATTTCTGAAATGGGACTTATTTTGCAACATTAGATCATGTGTTTTTAATTATATATCCAAGTTACAACTTTTTCTTCGGTTAAATTCGAAGCTCGCGTCGTTGATTATACTGTATATGGGCACTATCTCAAA
>JAUVET010000250.1 GCA_030594665.1 Methanosarcinaceae archaeon | reverse complement strand
CAAAAAATACCACAATTTTCACGCACAGCGCAGTTCTTCACCACTGTCCCGCATACACATCGAAATATCAATCGCTGTCAGCACATCTATGTTTGCATGGATTGTTCAGGACGTAGGAGAACTGCGTATTTTGCGAATGCGGGTGGGTGGCGGCAGTGAAACATGCCGCCTGCGGCGGGGTTGCTGTGCGGGGTTTAGTAATTTTGGCTGTGCATCAACATTTTATCAAAACCAGCTATACAAATACAAAAAATCAACCGCAGAGGACGCTGAGAACACTCACCTCCTACGGAGTTGAATGCCTGCTACGCCTGTGGGGCGTGCAGGGCGCAGAGTTACTAATTTAAGATTCTCTGCGTACTCAGCGTGCTCTGCGGTGAATTTTTTCCCATATTCACTGAGATTACTGGATTTTGGAACAGTGCCTAACTGTGGTAAGATGAAGGCATAAATGAGATCGTTCTATCTGAAACTAAGACTAAAACCAATACAACTACCGCCTGCAACGGCTATATTGATACAATAGCTCCAATTTCCTCAAAATATCCAAAACTATATCTTTATTTAAGCCATCAAACACTACGAGAAGGAGTAATACACATGAGGATCGGAGTATATATCTGTCACTGCGGCTTGAACATCGCAAACGTCATAAATATCGATACCTTGCGTAAGAAAACGGAGGAACTTGCAGACGTTGCCATTGTCACGGATATTCAGTTCATGTGTTCGGATTCCGGGCAGGAATCGATTGTTGAAGACATAAAAGAACATAACATAGATCGTGTTGTTGTTGCTGCATGTTCTCCTCGTTTGCATGAGCAGACCTTTAAGAGAGTGCTTGAAAAAGCAGGTTTGAACCCACATCTTCTTGAGATCGTAAACATACGTGAACAGGATTCATGGGTTCACATGGACGATCACCAGATGGCTACCCAAAAGGCATTCGACCTGACAAGAATGGGTGTTGCCAAAGCACGATTGCTTCTACCCTTAAAGAACAAGATCATAAAAGTAAACAAGGATGTTCTTGTGGTTGGCGGTGGTGTTGCGGGTATTGAGGCAGCATTGAATCTTGCAGACAGCGGTTTCCATGTTTATATGGTCGAAAAAGAACCGACCATTGGCGGCAAGATGGCACTTCTAAATGAAGTATTCCCTACAAATGACTGTTCGATCTGTGTGCTGGCACCCAAGATGACAGATGTGCAGAACCATCTTAACATTGATCTTTTTACATTATCCGAAATAATAGATATCTCCGGCTCGGTTGGTAACTTTCAGATCAAAGGGGTAACAAAACCTCGTTATGTTTCCGAGGATAAATGCAAAGGCTGTGTTGAAGAATGTGCCCGCGTTTGTCCTGTCGATATCTCAAATCCATTCGATTTCGGGCTTGGTAAAGCGAAGGCTATCTATATGCCAATTCCACAGGCTGTGCCGCAGGTAGTTTGCATCGACAGTGAATACTGTGTTGGATGCGGACTTTGCAAACAGGCATGTCCCGCAGATGCTATTGATTACGATCAAAAGGAAGAACCTTTCTCACTTGAGGCCGGTGCGATCATTGTGGCGACCGGGTATCAGTTATTCGATGCCACTCGTAAGGAAGAGTATGGTTATGGAATATATCCTGATGTAATAACTAATATGGAACTTGAACGGATGCTGAATGCTTCGGGTCCTACGCGCGGAAAGGCAGTGGTTCCATCCAGTGGTGAAGTTCCGAAACGTGTCGCATTTATCCAGTGTGTCGGGTCGCGGGATGCGACTGTTGACAATCCATATTGCTCGCGTGTTTGTTGTATGTCCGCGATGAAAAATGCCCAGTTGCTCAAAGAGCGGTATCACGATATCGATATTGTGATCCATTATATCGACATACGCGCATCAGGTGAGATGTATGAAGAATACTATGAACGGACGCAGTCGATGGGTGTTGATTTCATTCGCGGAAAGGTTGCGGAAGTGTTAGAGGGCAAGGACGGAACGCCTTCGCTCAGGTTTGAGGACACTCTTGAATGTGAGATACGGCAGGAGCCATATGACCTTGTAGTGCTTTCGACAGGAATGGAACCAAACATTGATGATAATATTTCCGGATTGCTGAATCTCTCCCGTCGAACTGATAGGTTCCTTTCAATCGCACATCCCAAAATGCGTCCGGTTGATTCTCATGTCAGCGGCGTTTTCATTGCAGGGTGTGCATCAGGTCCTAAAGAGATACAGGTTGCAATTGCACAGGGTGGTGCGGCAGCAGCCAAAACTGTAAGACTTTTGAATAAAGGCGAACTTGAGACTGATCCGTTGAGTGCACATGTGGATATTGACAAATGTATCGGATGCGGAATATGTGAGGATGTGTGCAAGTTCAGCAAGATACATGTAGTTGACAAAAAGGCTGTTGTGAATGAACTTTCATGCCATGGGTGCGGTACTTGCAGTGCAGCCTGCCCTGTAAATGCGATCTATATGCGAAATTATACTAATGACCAGATACTTGCGCAGGTACATGCGGCTTTAGAGGTCAAGGATGAGTTCCCGCTTATTGTTGCATTCCTATGTAACTGGTGCAGTTATGCCTGCGCCGATCTTGCAGGTACATCCCGTATTCAGTATCCTACAAATATCCGTATCATAAGGACCATGTGTACCGGAAGAGTTGATCCGGGTTTTATCCTTTCGGCACTTGAAGATGGTGCAGACGGTGTGCTTGTTGCAGGATGCCGGCTTGATGAGTGCCATTACACATATGGGAATTATGATGCCAAACACAGGATCGATGCTCTTAAAGGTGTGCTTGAAAATGTCGGTATAAGTCCAAAGCGGCTCAAGGTTGAATGGATATCGGCAGCAGAAGGTGAGAGATTTGCAAGATCCATTGAAAGTTTTGTTGATGTTCTGGAAGAACTGGGTCCGATAGGGTCCGAAATTGTGAGGGACTCCGAATGACCGCAGATGTGGTATCCGGTAGTTCGGATAGTGGTGAGGAAACTATCACTGTTACGAAGGATATGGATATCCAGGGGTCGAATTTTATTTATAGCCAGATTACCGAAAAGTCAAAAAAAGTACTGGACTATGATTATAAGCGCTGCACAGGATGTGGCATCTGTGTGGGTTTGTGTCCGACAAGATCACTTGAACTGGGTCCCATGCACGAGAT
>JAUVET010000247.1 GCA_030594665.1 Methanosarcinaceae archaeon | reverse complement strand
TCTCCGATCATGTAAAAAATGAATTGGGACATTTTTCTTGGATTAACTGGTCTGAAGTTGCCAGAGAAGATGTTTTTAAAAGGGCAACATTCGAAAAATACCTTAAAACCGGTGAATTAAGCGATGAGGACTGGGAATTTTGTGATAAGATTGACTGGCATCCTGTTGATAACCTTCCTTTGAAAGAGGAATTTATTGATAGATTGAAGAAAGCGGATAAAGGCAAATTTATGAAAGTGAGTTCAATTGCTGATATATTCAAGGAATAAAGATGGATTGCTTTATTGAAGAAATTTGTAAAAGAAAGATCAATAAAGCTTGTAAAAAGAATCCGGATTTAAAAAATACCATTGAAAATAAAATATCTGAAATACTCGTTTATCCTGAACATTTCAAGCCATTGAAATATCCTGATAAGGGGAAAAGAAGAGTACATATTTTGAAGAGTTTTGTTCTCACTTATAAAATAAATGATGGTTATGTTTATTTCATTGATTTTGACCATCATGATAAGATATACAAAAAATGATTTAGATTGATGGTTTTTGAGGCAGGAGTTCGATAGCTGCTTAAGGATGTTATCCGAAGTGAGGGGATGGTGTGGGAGCGATTTTAGGTGAAATGTTGTCAGTATGTCACAAATTTTACAGTAAATTATATACTATTAAAAATGTACAGATATCATCACTTTTCCGACAGTCTCATATATGTTATGTAACTCAGGTTTATTCGACCGATATATATATATTTTAATAATGTTTGGAATGCGCCGCCTGCGGCGCTGTGACAAGAAAATCATAAATCGCTAAACAAATATAAAATAAGTAATATCATTGCAAAATAAAGGTGAGTTCAATGGATGAATTAGAAGCGATCAGGAAAAAGAAGATGGAACAAATTATCAAGAAAAAGGAACTGGAGTCTTATCCGGATAAACCAATCATTATTACAGATACCAACTTCAATGAATTTATATCTAAATACCCATTGGTAGTAGTTGGCTGCTGGGCAGAATGGTGCGGCCCATGTCGTATGCTTGCACCGACCATTAATGAGCTTGCTGCACAATACACGGGGAAGATCGTATTTGGAAAACTTAATACCGACCAAAACCGTGTAACTACAATGCAGTATAAGATATCAAGCATTCCTGCGATGCTTGTATTTAAGAACGGGAAATTCGCAGGTCAGATAATCGGTGCAGTTCCAAAACAGCAAATCATCCAGCAATTGCAACCACTTATGTAAAAGCGAAGTGAACTAAATGTCAAAACCAAGAATTGCAGACAGCCCGACAATACGTTTGCTTGACCTTAAGTCAAAACCATACTTTATTGTCGCATCCGTAGAAGTTGGAAATACCACTACAAAGTGCATCCTTACAGCCACGAACATGGAAGACGGAAAAACAGGACATGTAAATAAAGTTGTGAAAATGACAAGAGATGTGCGCGATCCTCGACCTAATGAAGTGGTTTTTGGAAGAACATTGAATGGCGTGGAACTTACACGCGAATCCGTATCCGAACTTGTTTGTGATACACTTGTTGAGGCTGTGGAAAAGGCAAATCTTGACATCAAGACCGATCTGAACTTTGTTGTTCGCTCAACAGGAGTAGTTGCAGGTTTTGATATGCCGGAAGAGGTTGGTGAGTTCATCAAAGCACTGGCTGATGGTTGTCTTTTGGCAGGCGTTCCGCCAAAGAACATGACACCTCCAATGTCCATTGAGAATCTGCCTGAGAAGTTCCGAAAGTTCAGTAAGCTCAAACAGGTTGTATTTGACGGTGCAGTGGCAAGTGTTATCCCACCAATTGGTGCGACAGGCGTAGAAGTGGTTGCAAATGAAATGGAAGGCGAACTTGCAACAGCAGGTATCAAGGAAGGTGCCAAATGGGCTGATGTTGATTTCAGGAATCCATGTATTTCAATGGATTTTGGAACAACACTTGATGGACGCATCACAAGCGATGACCTGCCTTATGCAAAGACGATAGGCAATTTCTGCGGTTATGCGGGTGCCATTCCCGATGCCATTATCAAAGGCACGCGAACAGTCGATGTAATTCTCGGAACAGCCTTAGACATTTATGATGAAAAATCGACAGATATCCTGACACTTAAACTGAAAGGCAAGATGATCCACAAATACGCTGAAAAGATTCTTGATTATGTCATCGTAGAAAAAATCCCGAAAAGCAGAATAAAATATGGAAGCGTGCCTGTAAATCCAAAAGCTGCCGATGAGATGAGAGTTGTCCTTATTGGCTGTGATGTTGGTGAGAACGGCTCTGACATGGATAAATTGTCTGAAATTGGTGGTGACATATATAAAAAACACGGACTCAAGATATTATTTGCAGTCATCGATGAGGTCATGGCAAAGGTTATTTACCGTCTTGTCAAGGTTGCACAGGATGCGGGGCTTGTGCTTGAGAATACAACCATTGGCGTAACCGGAAGGGCAGGGATTAGCGGTAACAAGCCAAAACTGATATTGAAGTATCTTGAAGACTTGAACATAAATCACAATATCGGTGAGCGCGTGGTTTTTGTAGATGACGGACTTGCAAGAGGCGCGGCGGTCATGGCACGTTGCATGAACTCACTCGGCACAGTTCAAAATCCGCTTGGAGGTCGTTCCGGCGGCAAATGTATTTTGGGACTGAGAGTCAAGTTGCAGGGTTGATCTGTCTCGACAGGTATAATAGTTGTCAATTGCTATTTAAAAATAGATCCGCTTAACTCCAAAAATCTTTTTCGTAATCATCCGGCAAGTCGAGATCCATAACATCATCGATGCTTTTTCCCTTCTTTTTGTCTTTATTTTTGCCCACATCAGCAGAAGGATTGTCTGTCATCTCTTCAGCGGAGTGATCTGACTGGATTACCGTTGTATTCCTATCAGATGTTATAATCTCTTCACGCACGGTTTCGGTTTTAACAGGAGTCTGCCTTACGGGTTTTTCCCTGGTGGTTTCAACTACATTTCTCACCGGATGTCGAGTTTGTGCTGTGGCTTGAATATCTATTCCAAGACGTATGCTTGTATTTTGTGCATAGGTATCCTGCAATGGATCTGTTTTGGACAATGACTTTTTAGTCGCACCATAACCGATCGAACAATTTTCCTCACCGGAACGCCAATCTATATGATATAGGTAACAGGCATTGGTTTTGCATCCGGATTTTCCATCAAGTGGACAAACTTCGGGTAGTGACATTAGAA
>JAUVET010000203.1 GCA_030594665.1 Methanosarcinaceae archaeon | reverse complement strand
CAAAAGGCGAACTTGATGCTGCGAGAATTGCAAAGACTATGCATCTGGTGCGTTTTACAGTGGACGGTATTTTGAAAGAATTGCTGGAAAAAGAATTAGTTGTAAGGACAGGCGAATTATACAAGTTGACTGAACTTGGGGTCACAGTGGAGAGACAGGTTCACAATATATGATATCCTGTTCTTCATTTTACTTCTGACAATACACCCTCTTTAATCAAAAGACCGTCATCTGTTATGGAATATTCTCTTATTCCGCGGTCGTGTTTTGTTCCTCTTGATTTCAGTATGTAGGTGTATCTTCTGAGTTTGTTCTCATATTCGACATGTTTTAGGATTACGACCGAATCCATGATAAATGATGCATCCGGGCTTGTGATCAGGTCTTTGCAATTTGAGGATATCTCGGTAGTGAATACGGATGTCACACTGCTGCTCTTTAGGTAATCTGTGAGTGTGTGCAGGTATCCCCGCAATTGAAGGTGGTCGGGCAGTGCCATTTCAAGATTTACGATCCCGTCGAAGAATACTCGTTTTGCACCCATGCTTTCAACATATTTTTTCATGTGTATGGCATGTTCTGCCGGACATACGTTATCCGGATCAGAATAGATAAATTTCAACAATCCACTGTCAATGTATGGTGCAAGGTCAAATCCTACTTTTTTGGCTTCCAGAACCAGTTGTTCAGGTCGTTCTTCAAATGTTGCGATAATACATGGTTCGTTATCCAAAAGTCCTCTGTTTATGAACTGTAATCCAAAGATGGTTTTTCCTGTCCCCGGTCCACCTGCGACCAGCATGCTGCTGCTTTCCATCATGCCGCCATTTAACATTTTGTCAAGTCCAATGGTGCCGGATTTAATTTTGTTATCTGAAAGAATGATGTCTTTCACGGGTCTTAGGTTCGGATACACTGTAATACCTTTAGAGGTCATTCCACAACGATATTTACGCGAAATATATCTTGACTTGATTTTTGGGTTCACCCCTCGCATTTTAAGAACTTGTAAATAATGTTTGGCCCGGTATCCAACATCTTCTCTTGACAGGTAGATAATGCTGTCAGCGAGATGACTGATTACAGAGTTATGAAGTTCAGTATCAACCAGTTCTCCTGTCAGGACAACAAGTGAGTTCCATTCCTGTACCATGGAGTCGAATGTATAGATGAAACGTCTTTTTTCCTGTTCCACAAAACCAAAACCAAGTGGCGTTATCGGATCGATCACCACCCTGTCAGGATTTACAGAGGCGATCACGTTTCCCATGTCTATTAATGTGGTCAATGGATCCTTTTCTGCCACAGGGCGATTTATCTCATGGATCTGGACTGATTCATCGAAAAATTCGAATGTTGAGAGGAACATTTTCAACTTTTCGGGTGATTCTGTGGTCAAAGGAATGTAGAGTGTCTTCTCACCCTGTTTCGCAGCATTTGATAGCATTTGAAGTGCCATCATTGTTTTCCCAACACCGGCAGTACCTGCAATGAGTATGGTTGACGGAGTTTTGAAACCACCTAATATGTCATCCAATCCATCGATGCCGCATGGTATGTCCCTCAGTTCATCCATTTGACTCTGCATAATATATGTATAAAGGTATTACTTATACTTTCGTAAAAATGAATAAAACAATTACTTCGTTTTATGTGGGCATACAGTTTATTGATGCATGTGGATACGGCGTCTGCGGTGGTTGTTATATTTTTAATTTAAATAAATACAAAAAAAGAAAAAATAGAGTTGCACCATATCTCATGGTGCATAATGTAAAATGTTTTAAGAAACACCCGCAATTGCAACGTTTGGTGCATTGCTTACAAGCATCTCATTTGTATTTTGAATGGTAGATGCATTCTTCAGACCGTATAAGCTTTGCCTTGCGTCTTTGAAATAGAAGCGTTCCTGCAAAATTTCTTCATCTTTTAGCCGGTTTAAAGCATACCGGACAGTTCTTGGAGGTAGATAGCTTTCTTTTGCGATCTCCTTTTGGGTTAGAAAACCGCTATATTCCAAGACCTTAAAGACAAGTTTTGCAGATGGGGGTAATTCTTCTATCTGTTTTTCAAAGTGTTTCACATTAATCCCGTTGTTTCCATTTTGGTTCTGTACGCTTATTTCATCATTTACAACAAAAACGATTCCTCATTTGGTATCACCAATAATGTTAACGGTGTTAACGCATATAGTATTTTCGTGCAGGTTTGTCTTAAAAAAGGGGCTTCAATTCTTCGAATATTGTTGCGTTGAATTTAAGTTCAACGTATCTGACAGCATCCGACACTGTTTTGATCAGATCCTGATCGGTGGCGATTCTATCAAGAATGTCAGATTCGATCCATATTTTTGCTGCAAATTCCTGTCCTTTTGGATTCACTTCTACAAAGTAACGTGTCGATCCAAGTTGCTCGAACATGTCTTGCAATTCACTTTTGATCCGCTTTTCAAGTACTTTTGCTTGTTTCATGTGTCATTTATCCGGTATTGTCAAAAGGTTCTGTTCTAAGTTCTCCGTTCTTTTCTATCAGTTTCTCGATCTTGCGCTCGGATTTTGTGAGTTTTTGTGTGCACACACGCGCGAGTTTCATGCCGGTCTCAAACGTATCAAGGCTCTCGTCAAGTGTTAATTGCCCGCGCTCGAGTTTGTCGACAAGGGTTTCCAGTTCTTCAAGGGACTGTTCAAATGTCAGATCATTTTCTTTTGTCTTTGCTTTTGCCATGTTTTCACCTCACTGTTTCTCTTTTGTATCATCTACGCTGCATTCGATGGTACCGTCCTTTACTATTATCTCCAGTCCGTCTCCTTTCTTTACGTCAGAGATGCTGCTAACGACCTTTCTGTTTTCCTGTTTGAGTGTGACTGAATACCCGCGTTCGATCGTCTTGAGAGGGCTGATCGCATCAAGCCGCCCGGCACAGATATTTAGTGGTGATCTTTTCATATTCAGGATTGTTTTAATGCTGTATTCCATTCTTGATGTGATCTCGTCTATTCTCTGATGGTTCTGCCGAAGGAAGTCATTGAGCCGCTCAGGCTCGATCTGCCGCTGCAGGTGGTCGAGATGGGCTGCCTGTTCCGATATTCTGTGTATTGCAGCCTGCTCCATACGGGTGGATAGTGATTCGACATGTCGCCGTATCTCGATGCGGTTGGGTACTGCAAGTTCGGCGGCGGCGGATGGTGTTGGTGCGCGTATGTCTGCGGTGAAGTCTGTGATCGTGTAGTCGGTTTCGTGGCCGACCGCGGAGATGATCGGGATCGTGGACTTGAATATGGCTCTTGCGACCACTTCTTCGTTGAATGACCACAGGTCCTCGAGCGAGCCTCCGCCCCTGCCGACTATTATTACATCGACGTTGGTTTTGTTGAGCATTTCTATGGATGTGGCGATGCTCTGGGCGGATCGTTCACCTTGTACAAGTGTTGGAGCGATCAGGATGTCCATTGGGCATCTGCGTTTTGCTACGTTGAGGATGTCATGGATCGCTGCGCCTGTTGGAGAGGTGACGACGCCGATCTTTTTTGGATATTTTGGTATGGGTTTTTTGTGAGTTTCGTCAAAGAGTCCTTCGGCTTCGAGTTTCTTTTTGAGTTGTTCGAAGGCTTTGTACAATTCTCCGACCCCATCCGGCCGCATGTCAAATACGCGCAGCTGGTACTGTCCCCGAACTGTGTAGACGTCTATGGAACCAAAGACCAGCACTTTCATGGAGGTTTCCGGCTCGAACTTAAGGGTGCGGTTCGTTGACCTGAAACTGACGCAGCTTAACTGACTGTCGCGGTCTTTTATTGTGAAATAATAGTGTCCAGAGGAGTGTTTTGTCAGGTTGGATATTTCTCCGCGTACCCATACTTC
>JAUVET010000091.1 GCA_030594665.1 Methanosarcinaceae archaeon | reverse complement strand
TATAGCCCGGATCATGTAATGTTGATCACAGGAACATATTTCCTACTTTTCACTTAGACTCGCAATGCGTTTTTCCAGAGCCGCCGTAAAATCTTCATTATCCTGGAATATCAGGTCTTCACCACACAACGGACAAAGGAATTCATTTTCTGCCGCATCTGTGAAAAACATTCTTACACATCCATCCGGGCAGACATAAAATACATTATCCTTTTCAAAATCAAGACGTAGTTCAAGATTCTTGGTCAATCTCTTCTTTTCTTTTGCCAATTGCGGTTCAATGTCGGTCATGTCCAGATGCCACAGGTACGTAAGCCAACCACTATTGGAATCACGTTCCCGCCTGCATATTGCAAGTTTGTTCTCAGACATTATGAAAAGAGTTCGCCTGACAACATTTAACAGAACCTCAGTTGCCTCTGCTATCTGTTCATCCGTTACTTCGCCTTCAGGCATCCGTTCGATCATAACCAAACCATCTTCGCCTACAAGTCGTGTAAGATATCCCCGGACAACTTGATCATTTAAATCAATCAAAAATATTCACCTCGTGAGTCACACACCTAATGTAATGTATTGTAATATTAATTTTTGGTTATTCGCTTAACATCAAACTTATTATTTGTCTATAATATCACGTATATTACACACACTTTTTTTAACATTCGCCATAACACCCTCTCGCGTCTTTTCAGTACACAGGATTGATGTTACAGGTTCGTTCACATCCGCCAGATACCCGATATTCGGAATATCCGTAACAGGTTCCTTGTGTAATCCATCCATTGCCTGTTCATCGATTACCACACGATTTTTAGCATATACAACCGCACGCGCTGCAAACTGCTTTGCCACAGGGCGCGTTTTCAGTTCCTGTGAAAGTTCACCTGTAAATGCTTTAACATGAGCATCGAACAAATTGATTCCGGTTGCAAGTTCCACGCTATCCATGCTACCCTGAAATCTTGCATTGACCTCAATGATGACAGGACCAGTATCAGTCAACATGAAATCAACACCATTTGAGCCAACCAGACCAAGTTTTAGGATCAGTTCCTCCGAAACCCCGCACAACTTTTTTGCGTAAGGTGTTTCGTATGGTGTGATGTTGCCGCAATATGCGAACGGCAGTCCTGTGAGCCACGGCACGCCTATCATCTGTTCATTTACAGCAACTGCGACCGCGTTTTGTTTTGTCGATATCACAGAAACACTCACAGGCACGCCGGATACAAATTCCTGAATTAGCATGTCATCCACACTGATTCCAAGATCCCTATCTATACCCGCGCTTACTCCCTCACCTATACCACCCATATCTGCACCTATACCCACATCCGCACCCACGCCCACGCCTACACCCATACTTGATATTTCATCAAAATATGCGTTCAGTTCACCCACATCCCTTGCCACCCGATTGAATATTCCACCGCCTGCACATTTTGGTTTTACCATGACCGGATAACTGATAGGATCGATATTGTTTCTATGATATGTATGTGGGTGCGGCATATCCATTGAAGCGAGTTTCTTTGCCAACTTTTCCTTGTCGGAAACTTCCTGCATGACACCGGGAGAGTTATTCAATATCGGGCATGGAAGATCGGTCAGATCCATCATCTCAAAACCGGAACCCAATACAATGGCATCGAAGTCCACTCTAAAACCATCGATCAGTTCTACTATTTTCTCGCGACTGATGTCCTTTACGTCCACTGTCTCACCAAGGTCGAACACTTTTGCTGCAACAGCGCATTCCACAAGGTCAGAATCAGTAAATGCATCAATGGAACAGACATTATATCCGGTTCGTCTGGCAGAACAAACAATATTACGGGTACTGTATCCGATCACTAAAATATCTTGCATGCTTTTCATTTTTCCGCACAATGAATTCTTATGTGTTTTCACCGGACAGGGCAAACAGCCCGTATTCTGTTTTGATTACCGGTATCTCACTACCTGACTGTGCCGTAAAGGATACAGGTTTTTTGATCGTCACCGTTTCATAAGTGGTCGGGTCAAGCACCATGACGGCATCATCTTCAACTGCAACCAGCACAGCCATTACCGCATCATCCATATTTGCAATACGAGCAGCACCTTTCATCTCGTCCGGTGTTGCAATGAATCTTGAACCGTTTGACATGTCAATTCCGACTGTTCGTTTACCGGAATTTTTTACCTGAATGACCTTGCCCTTTAAGTAAATGATGTCACCTGACATGAATTCAGGCAATCGCATTGAAAATGTTATCCTGTAGATGTCTTTGCCATCTTTTTGTCCGAACAGTGTCGGAGATTCGGAAAAACTGCCCCCCATTTCTGTGATTATCGCACGGCATATGTGCCGACCTGAATTGTTTGAACCAAGGTATAGGTCAGCCCCGTCCTTAAGATCAAGTGAATCTGTTATGAATGCAAGTCTGTCGCCTTTGTTCTGCATCCTGCGCACAACTTCGTTCGCGATGTCGATGCACCTCATTTTTTCATCACTTGTCGGAACCCTGTTGGTTGCACGTATCTGTATTATCCCTTCAAAATAGCCGCCGGCTATCCTGCTGCACATATCACATGCCTCGCGAACAATACGCACCTCGGTGTTGAGTTCCTGATGTACGGGCTCATCTTTGACAAGCGCATCAACCTCCACGCGCACGCGGTACATGTATGGCGTTAGTTCACGCGGTTCGACATAGATCTCTATGTTCTCCGCAAGGTTATGGACGGACAGGGCATCCTCTACGGTTTGTATCACAATGTCTTCCACATTGCCTACATTCACCCATTTGCCCCTATGAAAACGTGCGCCGCATTTTTGGCATGTTTTTGCATGATGCACCAGAGGCAGTTCTGCCAGTACGATATTTTCAAAAAAGCAGTCTTTACAAACGTTATCGTAGAGTTTTTCAGTCTCTTTTCCGCATTTTGGGCATGGAGTGGAATTCATTGTGGGTCATTGTAGAAGTTGTTAGATATTAGTTTCGGTCTAAGGACGCAGTTCCAAAATTCTGTTATTCTGATGAAGATGATCACCGCAGAGGGGCGCAGAGGGGCGCAGAGAATAAGAACGAACTTCTATCTAACAAATAACACATTTGCATACTCTGTTACATCAGATAAATGGATTCACGGCTGTTATCCATGGAATTTTTCCAAATTCCTTTGTATTCTCTGTAAATACATTCATAATCCCGTTTTGTTTCATGGTTGCACACAATATTGCATCCCAGTAATGAATGTTATATTTTATAGATAGATCAATGGCTGCAATTACTGAGGTTTCATTGAGTTCTAAAACCTGCCAGTTGTTAAATTCAATAATATCATTTATGATCTTTTTCGCAGTTTCTTTTGATAAAGGGTGTTCTATTTTTTTTGTAACGACAACATAAAACTCAGAAAGATTCTGGAGTGCGATGGCATAAGACGTCTCCTGCGCCCAGCATTTTTTCAACAATGCACTACAGATACTTTGTTTATCCGGTTCACTTGCATCATAGGAATATACAAGGATGTTGGTATCTACAAGAAATACATCATCTTTCATACAGCTCTTCCCTTGATTTGAATTTGAATTTCCCCATCTCGAACCCATTTTCAAGTAATTTTAATTCCCTTTCCGATATCTGCTTTTGCGTCATTTCGTCAATCCATTTCTTCATAGCCAAAGTCACAGCATTTCCAAGATAACCTTTCTTCTTAGAGTATATTTTCTGTGCAAGTGCCCTGAACTGTTGTTCAACGTCATTGTCTATGCTTATTGTCATCGTTCCCATGTTAATACATTTACAGTATTGATCTATTTAAATGTTAAGATTATGTAAATATGAAATATGTGATTTAATGCTAAATACCAACACCAATACCAATACAACTACCGCGCGAAGCGCGCACGTTCCCACAATTCCATGAATGCAAAGCATATTGACACCATGCTCGTTAATATGCACGAAGGCTATTGAATACAAAAATAGGCGATTTTGTGTAATCAGCTTACGATCATTGGTAAAGGAACACGCCGCCTACCAAGGTTAATTGTACATTCGGATTATTTAAATCATGTCCAACAGCATGTTTTTTATTCCAGAATAGTATCAGTTACCCTCGAATTTGAAGTGAGTACTATTATCTGGTGTATTGTAAAGTAACTTACTTTCTAATGCAGAACAAAATCTTCCCTATAGTCGAATTTTCTCGAGTACATCAAGTTATACTTGATATACTACAAGAAAACCTAAGGATTAAATATCTGGAGTATAATAAAGTAACTTACTTAATAGTACACGAGAGATTAAATATGTTTGTAAACAGGAAAGAGGAGCTTGAAATCCTAAAAAACACACTTGACAGCGATAGAGCTGAACTTTTCATACTCTACGGCAGGCGCAGGGTGGGGAAGACCGAACTTCTGAAACAAATGCTAATTGACAACAAAAATGCAGTGTATTTTCTGGGAAGATTTGAATCTCCGAAAGATATGGTACTAAGGCTATCTAAAATTGTTGCGGAAAAGTTTGATGATAAGCGGCTTGCAAAGTTCCCATTTAGGGATTTTGATGAAGCATTTCATTATTTTTCCGAGAAAAAAGGTATAGTTATAATTTTTGATGAGTTTCCATATATGGTGTCGTCAGAGCCTGCTTTGCCATCTATAATGCAAGATTACTGGGATAACCAACTGAAAAATACTGACATCAAGTTATTCATCTGCGGCTCATCAATAGGAATGATGGAGAGACATTTCTTCAACTATTCTTCCCCCCTTTACGGGAGACGAACAAAACAATTCAAACTTCAACCTCTGAGTTTTTCAGGACTGAAAGATTTTATTCCATCTGCCGGGTTTGAAGAACTACTTGCAATATATGCAGTGTTCGGCGGGACACCAGCGTATATATTAGAATATGAAAATAACATTTTCGAAACCATAAGAGACAAAATGTTAAGAAAAGAACAATTCCTGCACAAGGATGCTGAATTCATCCTCAGAGAAGAACTAAGGGAACCAAGATATTATTTTTCCATAATACGCTCAATAGCATTTGGGAATACCACCACCGGGAGAATAATGAATGATACAGGCATCACAAAGGACGTAGTTGGCAAATATCTCTCAACACTTCAGGATCTAGATATTATCGAGCGGCAGGTTCCCATAACAGAGAGCTTCAAATCCCGCAAAGGCATCTATCGAATAAAAGATAATTACTTCAGATTCTATTTCAGGTTCATTTTCCCATATATTGAACATATCGAAATGGGAGAGATCGGTTATGTATTAAATGTTATCAAAACGGATTTCCAGAGATATTCAGGTCAGACATTCGAACAGGTCATGATCGAGCACCTAAAAGAAAACAGAGACTTATGCCCCATACAATATACAAGAATCGGAAGCTGGTGGGATAAAGGTACAGAGATTGACATCGTCGCTTTCAATGAAGAAACCGGAGATATTCTATTCGGTGAGATAAAATACACAACTAGAAAAGTTGGAGTGAAAACGTTACTTGAACTCCAGGAAAAGGCGAAAAAAGTAAAGTGGGGAACTGGAAGGCGCGAGCATTACATGATAATCAGCAAGAGTGGATTTAATGATAATATCATAGACAAAGATGTCACGCTTATTGACCTCAATATGTTGGAAACGGTTACGAGAAATCCGTGATCAACATTAGCAAACACATATTCACCACCCCATCTCTGTCCATACATACCTCATAACCCGACCTCCAACCAATGGATGCTCCGGACTTAGCGAAGTGAAGTCCGGGGTCATTAACGAACAAAGCTAAACCTCCAAACAATTCCCATTCATCCTCAACCATTCCTTCCTCTTCCCATAATCCGGCAAAACCGCAGCAACCATCTCCCTGAATTTCGGAGTATGATTCTTCTCCTTCAGATGAACGAGCTCATGTACAACCACATAATCAACGATCGGCATTGGTGTCAATACCGTCTTCCAGTGAAAGTTTAAGTTCCCGTCTGAAGTACAGGAACCCCACCTGTATTTCAGGTCAAGCACCCACACCCTCTCGCAGTTAACACCAAGCAAAATACACGTTCAAATTTCAAACGTCGCCACTCCCGCATGTGGGCAGAGGCAGTGGAATGCGCCGCCTCCGGCGTGGTTGTTGCTTCGGTCTGAGTCTACTTATCTTGCTTTACGCCCGCCTGCAATCGAGACTGCACTCAAACGGCGGCGAGCTCAGTGCACCAAAAAAGGCAATTGGGGCGCGGCTTTCGTGCTCGCTTCCAGTTCGCACCCCGCG
>JAUVET010000178.1 GCA_030594665.1 Methanosarcinaceae archaeon | reverse complement strand
AAAAAATACACAAAAACCTTATTTGAAAGGCTGTACATAATATGCATACCAAAACGAGAGAGGAAATACTATGCTAAAAGATTACATTGACCTTGAATATAAACCAAAAGATACTGATCTTGTGTGTGAATACCACATTGAACCTGCAAAGGGCACCGGTTTTGAGGAAGCATGCACTCACATGGCAGGAGAGAGTTCGATCGATACATGGGCTGACATATCTACTCTCAGCCCGCAACTTGCCGATGAACTCAAACCCCATGTGTACTATGTTAATGAAGAGCGGCAGACCGTGAGAGTTGCATACACGCAGGACCTTTTCGAGTTGGGGTCAGTGTCCCAGATCCTGAGTGCGGTAGCCGGCAATATTTTCAGCATGAAATTGATCGATAAACTGAGATTTGAGGATATTTCGTTTCCAAAAGATGTCCTATTAGAGTACAGGGGTCCTAAATACGGGATCAGTGGCATAAAAAAACTGTTTGGCAATATTGACAGACCGCTTGTCGGGACGATCGTAAAACCAAAGGTCGGACTTTCATCAGAGTTGCACGCAGAAGTTGCATATAATGCATTTGCGGGTGGATGCGACCTTGTGAAAGATGATGAGAATCTCACAGACCAGAAGTTCAACAGGTTCAATACACGTGCAGAACTCACCCTCAAAGGTCAAGAAAAAGCCGAGTCCGAAACTGGTGAGAAAAAGATGTATATGTGTAACATCACTGCACCCACATGCGGGGAAATGATAAAGAGAGCGCAGACCATCAGCGACCTTGGGGGAAAGTATGTTATGATCGACATAATTCCTGTTGGCTGGGCTGCCCTGCAATCGCTACGTGAAGCCACCGAAGATATGGAGATTGCCATCCATGCACACAGATGCATGCATTCGGCAATTACAAGATATCCCCGCCACGGCATGAGTATGCTAGTTATTGCTAAACTCACGCGCCTGATCGGACTTGACCAACTTCATATCGGAACAGTTGTGGGTAAGATGCATGGCGAGCGAGATGAGGTGCTGGCACTGCGGGATGAGTGTGTTCTGGATAAAGTCCCAGCAAATGAAAGTTTGCATGTTCTTGAACAGGATTGGGGCAATGGTGCGGGTAGGATAAAACCAATGTTCCCTGTTGCATCAGGAGGGCTTGAGCCTACCATGATCCCTGAACTTTTACGCATCTTTGGTAATGATGTTATTATGCAGTTCGGAGGAGGGATCCATGCCCATCCGAATGGAACATCTGCGGGTTCAACGGCATGCCGCCAGGCAGTTGATGCGGCACTTGAGAACATCTCCCTTGAGGAATATGCAAAAACCCACCCTGAAATAAAGGCGGCACTTGATAAATGGGGATGACCAATACGTATGTTCACTACCAATGAACAGTAAAACCCTTATCTTGAAGATCGATGGGAACAACTTTGCCGATACCATCAGCAAGGCTGCCCGTATTCTCAAACAGGGCGGCACTGTGGCGTTCCCCACCGAAACCGTTTACGGTCTGGGAGCTGATGCACTAAATCCTGCCGCTGTTCGCAAGATATTCAAAGCAAAGGGACGACCGGCTGACAATCCCCTCATCGTGCATATTGCACAGATGGATAGTTTGAAAGATATTGCAACGGACATTCCCCCCATTGCTTTTGAATTGATGGATGCATTCTGGCCGGGGCCCCTGACTCTTGTCCTCAGGCGAAAAGATGCTGTGCCCGAAATTACGACAGGCGGACTGGATACCGTGGCAGTCAGGATGCCGGACAATCCTGTGGCGCTTGCATTAATCAATGAGGCAGGCACACCACTGGCAGCACCAAGTGCAAACATATCGGGAAAACCGAGTCCGACAACAGCCGGGCATGTGATCTCCGATCTTTCCGGCAGGATCGATGCTGTGATCGATGGAGGAACTGTAAAGGTAGGGGTTGAGTCAACGGTACTTGATGTTACATCCGATATTCCGGTGATACTGAGGCCAGGCGGTGTTAGTTTGGAGGACATAAGCAAATACGTTGGCGAGGTTGTGGTAGGTTATACTGATAAGGATAGTGAGGAAGGTGAGATCGTCAGGTCGCCGGGTATGAAATATACTCATTATTCCCCGAGCGCAAAGGTTGTACTTGTTGAAGGTAGCGGTGATGGTGACGTTGATGGTGATGATGACGGCAGATCGGTTGCTGCTAAGATTTCCGAACTGATCTGTAGTTATTCTGCTAAAAACATGCGTGTGGGATTACTTATTACGGATGAAACTGCAAAGCAGGTTCATCTGGATGATATGTATTTGCTTGGAAGACGGGATGCGCCGGAAGATGCTGCACATAACTTGTTTGCAGGATTGCGCTATCTGGATAACAGGGATGCTGATGTTATCATTTTGGATGGTTCGATCACGCATGAAGGTGTCGGAGCGGCAGTATATAACAGATCAAGGAAAGCTGCGGATGAATTGATTAAAGTTTAAGGGCTGTAAAAATATGAATCAAGAGAAAAAGGAGAATCTGGCTGCAAAGCATAGGTATGCGGTGATCTTAAAGCGAAATAAGCAGATCAACAAAGTAAATATCGTTATTCTCGGTATTGGGTTGTTGCTGACGTTAACCGATTACAAGTATATAGGTGAACAAGTGATCTGGCTTGGGATGATCATATTTGCGTATGCCTTTGGGTCAAACGTCATTGCAAGGATAAGTCTGCGGAAGTTGAAATGAAGATATCGAGTTTGTAGTTTGTATTGTGTTATTGTAGGTCTTGTATCAGGAGTTTTCCTTTCTGCCAGTCATTAATGATCCTGATGGCAGCTCGTTGTTCATCAACCTCACCCTTTTTTTTCAAAAAGTTGTATTTGGTGCCAATGAGTTCAAGAATGTCATAGGAGTTTTGGTTTGATTCTTCGATCGTTATCTTGTAGAATGATTCGAGAGCAGTTTTGTTCTCGGCGCAAATTTTTTCTATTATTTTGAGGGCGACACCTATTGGGTCACTCAGGTGTGTTGAGTCTTTTACTGATAGCATTCCCTGGATATATTCATCGTTGTCGCCAAAAGGAATGACGCCGGGCGTGTCTATGAACTTGATGCGGGAGCCTGCATTTATGTGTTGTACTCCTCTTGTGTGTCCGGATGTTGAGGATGTGCTGGCTTTTTTTGACCCGACGACTGCATTTATGACTGACGATTTTCCGGTGTTGGGATAGCCGACACTGCCTACCATTATATCGCGTCCTCTTTCGACATTGGCAATTTCGAGTATTTTATATCTTAGCATTGTTGTTCCGGATTTGTCCTTGCTGGATATGAAGACTGTCGGAGCAATTTTAGATAAGCGCTTTTTCGCTTCCTCAATGTTTTTCTTTGATACAAGGTCGCACTTGTTCAGTACTATGATGAGTGGTTTTTTTGCACGGCTAACACTCCGCTCGACTTCGAGGTTTCTGGTCTCGTCAGGAAACCGCGCATCGATCACCTCAAGTATGAGGTCGGAGTTTTTTATGACATCTCTTACTAATGCCTTGTAGCTTACCATGATGTGTATTATGGTTTGGCAGGATATAAGGATGTATTGTGTAGTTCTATTGGAATGGATTTTCGAACACAGATGAAAGATAATAAAAAGTATCTTCAAGTTTGATCGTATGCATTTAAAAAATCATTTCGTGTGATGCTCACTTGTGTGCAAATTATTCTTAACGTTGAACCTTTTATACGATTATGATTTGGCATTGTCAAGGGGGTGCGTGTACCATCTGAATTCTCCCTGACCATTGCAATATGCTCACGTTCACGGACAATAGAAAAACCAAGAATTTCAAATGCTTTGATAACCTTTCTTTTTGGAGCATTAACCGGAAATTTACTCATTAAACAGCCACTTCAGCCTCTGCCACAAAAGCTTCTATTACAGGCGACTCGATATCAAGTGCTTCCTGACCAAAGGTTTCTATATGGAAACTAATAGCAGATCTAACATCGGCTAATGCTTCTTCGTAAGTATCGCCTTCGCCGACAACAACGCCTTTGAGATCAAGCGGATAGGCTACATAACCATCAGAATGTTTTTCAACGACAATTTTGAATTGTTTCATCATGTTATTCACCTTTATTATATCAGTGATTTATAATGTTCTCGGTCTATACTAAGTTTGCGATAGCATGGGTAATATTAGAGTGATGCATGAAATTGATGCTGTGAATATCTCAAGTGGAAAACCACTTTTTATA
>JAUVET010000134.1 GCA_030594665.1 Methanosarcinaceae archaeon | reverse complement strand
ACGTGAGATCGGACTTGTGCGCGAGATGATCGAACTGCCTTTGCGTCATCCTGAACTGTTCCAGAAACTTGGTGTCGAGCCACCAAAAGGAGTACTCCTGCACGGACCGCCCGGAACAGGAAAGACCATGATCGCAAAAGCGGTTGCATCCGAGACCGATGCGAACTTCATATCCATCAGCGGTCCGGAGATCGTATCAAAGTACTACGGCGAAAGTGAAAAAAAACTACGCGAGATGTTCGAAGAAGCACAGCGTGACGCACCAACGATCATATTTATAGATGAGATCGACTCGATCGCACCAAAACGCGGCGAGGTGACAGGCGAAGTTGAGCGCAGGGTTGTTGCACAGCTCCTCTCACTCATGGATGGATTGCAATCCAGGGGTGAGGTCGTCGTTATTGCTGCAACCAACCGCCCGAATTCGATCGATGAAGCCCTGCGGCGCGGCGGCAGGTTCGACAGGGAGATCGAGATCGGCATCCCTGACCGCAATGGACGATTGCAGATCTTACATGTTCACACCCGCGGAATGCCGCTTGAAGATGATCTGGACCTTGAAGGTATTGCAGACATCACGCACGGATTTGTAGGTGCTGACCTCTCATCGGTCTGCAAGGAAGCGGCAATGCATGCACTTCGAAGGATCCTTCCCTCAATAAACATCGAGGACGATATCCCACAAGAGATCATGGATGAACTGGAGATTTTAAAAGAGGATTTCGATGAAGCACTGAAGAATATTGAACCCTCGGCTATGCGCGAAGTGTTCGTAGAAGTGGCGCATGTCAAATGGGACGATATCGGCGGATTGGACACATCTAAACAGGAACTTATCGAGGCAGTTGAGTGGCCGCTCAAGTACCCTGAACTGTTCAGCGCCATTAACACTAAACCCCCGCGAGGGGTCATGCTATTCGGACCACCAGGTACTGGAAAGACAATGCTTGCAAAAGCCGTTGCAAGTGAGAGTGAAGCAAACTTTATCAGCATAAAAGGACCGGAAATGTTGAGCATGTACGTAGGTGAATCCGAGCGTGCAGTCCGGGAAACATTCCGCAAGGCAAAACAGGCTGCACCAACCGTAATATTCTTTGACGAGATCGATTCGATCGCACCGCACCGCGGTACAGGTCCCGACTCACATGTCACAGAGCGTGTTGTCAGCCAGATACTTATGGAATTGGATGGTATTGAAGAATTAAAGGACGTTGTGATAGTAGCTGCAACCAACCGACCGGACATGGTTGATCCTGCACTCCTGCGTCCGGGCAGATTTGATCGGCTTATCTATGTCAGGGTGCCGGATAAAGAAAGTCGCGAGAAAATATTTGCGATCCATCTTGAGGGCAAACCGATCGCGGATGAAATTAAATTATCTAAACTTGCAGATATGACCGACGGATATGTTGGTGCAGATATCGAAGCCATATGTCGTGAAGCAGCAATGCTTGTACTGCGTGAGATTGTAAAACACGGTACAGACAAAGCGGAGATGTTGAAGAATGTTCAGGAGACACATATTACAAAGGAGCACTTTGAACGTGCAATTTCACGCGTTAAACCTACTACATCAAGAAGTGCGCTTAATCGCTATGAACAAAACGCAGAGACATTTGCAAGATATGCGGTCAATGATTATGAAACGCAAGATGAAAAAGAAAAATACGAAGCAACAACAGATTACATCAGCTAAAACCATCAGCTAAAACCATCAACTAAAATCATCAGCTAAAACCATCAACTAAAATCATCAACTAAAATCATCAACTAAAATCATCAGCTAAAACCATCAGCTAAAACCATCAGCTAAAACCATCAGCTAAAACCATCAACTAAAACCATCAGCTAAAACCAAAATCAATAGGTGATATATAATGGCAGACAAAAAAAGAAGACGAAACTTGTTCGATGACATCTTTGGAGCAGATCCATTTGATGATATCGAAAGTATGATCGACCACATGTTCAATGAAATGGGGGTCAGCATGGATGATCTTCCAACCCAGCCTTTCGTGTATGGATTTTCCGTGACCAGACGACCGGGTGAAGAACCGGAGATCCGTGAATTTGGAAATGTTCCACCTGAGGCAATAGATGGAAGAACTAAAGGACAGCAAATTAATATCGGCGAGAGAAAACCGCTTGTAGATGTCCTTGAAACCGAGGATAGTGTACATGTGGTTGCTGAAATGCCCGGTATTGAGAAAGAAGATATTTATTTAGATGCAACCGAATCAGCAGTTGAGCTTAAAGCAACACATGACGAACGGAAGTACTCCGAATATGTGGAATTACCAGTCAAAATTGACCCGGACAGTGCAAAAGCAACTTACAAGAACGGTGTACTTGAAGTTATTTTCAAACGGCTGGAACCAGAGAAGAAAACTTCTATTCGAATCGATTAGACATAACTACATGGGAAGGGGGCTGCGCATTCACAAAATGCGGTGGTGTAAAATATATGTATTTATTTAGCAAGTGTATCGGTGACAGTTGTATTGTGGCGCAGGTGGTTTAACAAGTTCAGGATAAAAACAGTGCGACCACACGCGTGCGGCGCATTCCCATAACACTGACTTGCATACACATCGGAATTTCGTATTTGTATAGCTGTGGTGAGATAGCTACGTAAATGAGGGGGGCGATCTTATACTAAAACCAATACAACTGCCGTAGGGGGAGATGTCCTTCACCACTGACGCGAACTATATGGACGTTTTCACAGCAAACCGAATTTGTGAAAATATGCACACCAAATTAATCTGAACATTATCGAAGATTATCTCGCTGTACTTAATCTATAGAATTACATAGTTTGAGTTAATGCGACTGATATGTATACATTTTATAATGTTTGGAATATGCCGCCTGCGGTGATTGAGGCGGCATCGAAACCAGCTAAATAAGTACAAATATGTAAACGCCGCATTTTATAAATTCATAGATTTTTAAAATAGTATGAATTTTCCACATTCCAATTAATGTGCCTTTTTCTATATATAACGATTTTACATGATGAATTCGGGCGATTTCGAATAGCTGCGACTGTTTACTTTCAACAATGGTCTTTTGTTTTTTTAATAAAAGTTAAATAATGGAACTTAAATTAAGGTGGGTATGGAACCATTCACTATGATAACATTGGCAATATTTTTGCCATTCATCTTTGCAGGACTCATGCCTGTTGCATACAAAATATTTAAACACCACATAGGCTGGCTTGCAGCAGCCATTGCACTTACAAGTTTTTTACTGATTGCAAAAGTAACACCGATCATAATTAATGGTGATACAGTCAGTGGTGCGATTACATGGATGCCAAGTGCCGGTCTTGAATTTAGCATCTATGTAGATGGACTTGGCATACTCATCGGCTTCCTGGCATCGGGTATTGGCGTGCTGATCATGTCATATTCAAACGGTTACATGTCACACAAAGAAGACCTGCCAAGATACTACATGTGGCTTCTTTTGTTCATGGGTTCCATGATAGGAATGGTATTCTCAGCAAACACCATCCAGTTGTTCATTTTCTGGGAACTTACGAGTATCACATCCTATATGCTTATCGGGTACTGGCGTGATAAACCGGAATCGATATACGGTGCAACAAAATCATTGATCGTAACAGCAGCAGGCGGACTTGTCATGCTGGCAGGGTTCCTGTTCCTTCATTCGATCACCGGCACCTTTGACATACCTACCATCCTTCAAAACGAAGCATTGATACAGGCCGTACACGGTCATGACCTCTTTCTTATAACATTGATATTGATATTCATAGGCGCTGCCGCAAAATCTGCGCAGGGTCCATTTTACATATGGCTGCCAAATGCCATGGAAGCCCCGACGCCTGTCAGTGCTTTTTTGCATTCGGCAACAATGGTTAAGGCAGGTATCTATCTAGTAGGAAGAATGCACCCGATTTTCTCAGGTCCTGAGTGGTTTGTTATTGTAGCCGGCACTGGCATGGTCACAATGGTACTGGCAGGGTTTATGGCATTCCGTCAGACTGACATAAAAGGCATACTCGCATATTCCACGATCAGCCAGCTTGCTTATATTATGACAATGTACGGCTATAGCACACATCACGAACCCGGAATTGGTGTCGCAGCCGCAACATTCCATTTACTCAACCATGGAGTATTCAAGGCATGTTTGTTCCTTGTAGCCGGAATAATTGCACATGAAGCAGCCACACGTGATATCAGGAAAATGGGTGGTCTTCGGCGCGAGATGCCGATAACATTCATCATAGCGGTAATTGGTGCCCTTTCTATGGCAGGCATTCCGCCCCTGAGTGGTTTTTTGAGCAAGGAAATGTTCTATGAATCATCAGTGGAGATGGGACTTGCACTGGGGTCACCGTATACTATATTGATCCCTGTAATAGCAATAATGGGTGGAGTGTTCACATTTGCATATTCAATCAAATTAATCGACGGCATATTCCTCGGGAAACGGCCTAAGGACGGGTTGCCGCAACATATACATGACCCACCTATGACTATGATTATTCCTGCAGCATTCCTTGCATTCCTGGTGGTCCTGTTCGGGCTAGTACCATCCATTCCGATTCATAACATTGTCGAACCAACTGCCTCCGGGATCCTCCTTGAGCCTGTGCATCTTCATGTACAGTTGTGGCACGGGGTTACGACACCATTGATCATGACGATCGTTACATTCATCCTTGGAATACTGGTGTATACTAAATACGATGCACTTGCTGCCTGGCAGGACAGGTTCAATGCACGCCACCCGAGCATTAGTGTAAACTATCACTACGATGCGGCTGTTAACAATGCCAAGACCTGGGGACACAAAATATCATCAGTCACACAACCCGGCACGATCAAGACATACATAAACGCGGTGCTGATCCTGATTGTGGTTCTTGTTTGTATCCCTATCATATTATTGGGTGCTAATGTCATCCCGCAGACGTTGAATTTTGATATCGCACCATACGAGGCGTTGCTTATGCTACTCATGCTTGTAGCAGGGATCGCAATCGTGACATTACCCGGGTATTTGCCGGCAATCATAGCATTGTCTGCACTTGGTTACATGGTAGGTCTATTGTTCATCTACCTCAAAGCCCCTGATCTTGCGCTGACCCAGGTGCTGGTTGAAACGCTTTCAACGATTATTTTCTTCCTTGCAATTGCAAAAATACCGCAAAAATTCAAGGAAAAGATCCCAACAACCACTCTGGTCAGGGATGTTATCATTTCAGTTGCAATCGCAAGCACGGTTTTCATCATGCTGATCAATGCAAC
>JAUVET010000088.1 GCA_030594665.1 Methanosarcinaceae archaeon | reverse complement strand
TAAGATCGAGCGCATTGGCTTGATTTATGAAGTATTTGATGTTGATAGGATACATGTTACGCAAGCGGTTATGGACGAACTTGCAAAAGCGCCTTTTTTCTACGACTTCATCCGAAATACTGAGAAAATTGAACGTGTGGTCGTGGATGAAGTACCATCACACATACAGTCTGCAATGCTCGGTCGAGGGGAGACGCATTCGATCTCTTATGCACTGAAGACCAAATCCATTTTTCTTTCCAATGACAAAAAAGCAGGAGAATTCGCAGAGGATCTGGGAGTGATGGTGTTAGATATTGTTTCGTTCTTACTTGTTTGCAGGGAGATCGGCGTACTTGGTTTGAATGATATAGAGCATATCATCGAATTATTGAAACAACGCAATTACATGGAATTTAATGACGGAGAGAAAAAGTTGTTGCTGCGTGAATAATCACTGCGTTAGTGGATAGGATCAAAAACATGAAAACAATAGTAACAGGCGGAGCAGGATTCATAGGTTCACACCTCTGCGACCTTCTGCTCGAGAATGGACACGAGGTCATCTGCATAGATAATCTCGTGACAGGTAGTGCAAAGAACATCGAACACATCAAGTCGGACAGGTTCACCTACCTCAAACACGACATCACAAAACCGATCTATTTCGGGGATAAGATCGATTACATTTTCCATCTCGCTTCCCCGGCATCCCCCATCGATTACCTTGACCTTCCGATCCAGACGCTGAAGGTGGGCGCACTCGGCACCTACAACATGCTCGGTCTTGCCAAGGAGCAGGGCGCGCGCTTCCTGCTCGCATCCACATCCGAGGTTTACGGCGACCCGCTTGTGAACCCGCAGCCTGAATCCTACTGGGGCAATGTGAACCCGATCGGACCGCGCGGCGTGTATGATGAGGGTAAGCGGTACGCTGAGGCGATCACGATGGCTTATCATCGGTACCATGGGGTTGATACGCGGATCGTGAGGATTTTCAATACCTACGGGCCGCGCATGCGTGCTGGCGATGGGCGCGTGGTTCCGAATTTTATTAATCAGGCACTGCGCGGGGAGGATATTACGGTGTACGGGGATGGGTCGCAGACGCGTTCGTTCTGTTATGTTTTTGATCTTGTTGATGGGATCTATCGGTTGATGATGTCGGATTTTGTTGAGCCTGTGAATGTCGGAAATCCTGATGAGATGAGCGTGATGGAGTTTGCTGAGCGGGTTATTGAGATTACGAGCAGCGATTCTAGGATTGTTTTTGAGGAGTTGCCTGTGGATGATCCTAGGGTTCGGAGGCGGGATATTGGGAGAGCGAAGGATGTTCTGGGGTGGGAGCCAGAGCTTGGATTGGTGGAAGGATTGAAGAAGACAGTGGGATATTTTGAGAATTTAAAGTTGTAGTTAGTATGCAGGAAACACAAATGATAAGAATAATCTATTTCATTATTTCTGCAAGTTCTTTCAAGACTTCTTCTACCGTCATCTCTTTAGATTCAAATACACCATCTTCCCTGTGTACATGGAACGGAAAAGTAGGAAATTCCCTATGATGAGGCGCATTGTCCCATCTAATCAAAAGCTCGTTATTCTTTTGATGATGATACGAATATTTATCCCGCTTGATCTCGTCTCCAAATATCGTAAAATATTCAGAAATATAGAGTGTCGAATTGTCAATCATCAAAAGCCTGCATTCCAGGTATCCGGAAACAGAGGTAATAAATTCCTCAAGAACTTCAATATCCTTGACGATAGAAGATGCCGTTAAAGAAGCCTTAACATCAGCTAGATAGCTCTCAAGCATGAATTGTTTTCTCAATTTCCTTTACTCTTTCCATGAGCTTGTTATATGTGTCTTTATAGGCATACCATCTTATGTATTCCCTGTCATCTCCAAGCTCACCCGCATTAAATTTGACATAAAAGATATCAGAGCTCATGTTGTGGCGCTTTTCTAATTCAGCAAGGGAACTCTCAATTTGCCCTATTTCACGCCTGACCATGTCTAACTCGACTTTGAACATCTTATTTATTGTTGAAGTTATGTATTTTTTCTCGAACTCCAGACCATGAGAGAGCTGGAATTTCAAGGCATTCACGTATTCAGTAGACATAATTAAACATTGCATTGATTTTTAACTTTATAAGCCTTCCTAACGATGATTGATAGCGTTTTATCATTTTATTGAATTGTTATTTGTATGTTATTTGTGAATTGTTAAATATGACAGCGTCGCGCATTGCGCGACCGTATTGTTTTTCAATTCCATAACATAATCGTCAACCTATATCAAAAAGAATCCGTATCTTTAAACACATTCGTGCAGACACGCTAATACATGTGAGTGGTGTGTTTTTTGGGTGCAATTTTCTGTTTCCGAATCAGGGCAATTGTTTGATTTGGATGCTAAGAGTTAAATAAGTTTGTTTCAATTTTACATGCATGAAAACAATAGTAACAGGTGGCGCAGGATTCTTAGGTTCACACCTTTGTGACCTTCTGCTTAAGATGGGGGATGGGGTGTAATATGAGATATATTGTTAAAGTAAAATGTCTGTCAGCTGAGGTTTTTACTAAGTTGAAAAAGAGCAGCAGAATTCTACATATTTTTTCGTTGATAGATAATACGATAGCACTTGAAACAGAAGATATCGAGTACATTCAAGGGTTAAAAGAAGTAATGCGAGTATACGAATCCGGTAAAGCAAAGCTCATGCTCACGGATGCATTGGATAGAATTGGTATTTTTGACGTGCATAATCGGAATGTTTACGGAGATGGGGTATGGATAGGAGTGATCGATTCCGGGATTGATATGTCAGATCCATTGGTCAGCGGTTCAGTAATATTAGAAAGAGACTTTACTGAGGAAGGGTCTTATGACCCCATAGGTCATGGTACCACCATAGCAAGGATCCTTAAGACCGTAGCACCAAATATTTCATTAATAAACGCCAAAGTGATAGATCGAACTGGGGAAGCGGATGAGATCAATATCATGAGAGCTATTGAGTGGTGCGCTAATTCGGGGGCGGAAGTGATGAATCTTAGTTTGGGAATCCCCAGGAAGTGTGATGGAGCCTGTCCATTGTGCGAATTGGTGGACGCAGCATCAAAGAAAACAATAATCGTTGCAGCCGTGGGAAATGATGGACCTGAAGAAGATAATATATCGTGTCCTGCAAATTCGAGCTCATGTATTGGTGTTGGGTCTATTGAAGAAGATGATACAGTAGCAGACTATAGTAGCAGGGGGACATCATCGAAATTGAAACCTGATATAATTGCCCCGGGTTGCATTAGATATGGAAACTTTAAATTGGAGGGGACATCAATTGCCGCCCCTTTTATTTCGGCGTCAGCTGCCCTGTTATTATCTGTATGTGCCGGGGATAAAAAGCATGTTGTTGATGCAATTCTTAGCACTGCCGAGGATAAGGGATTCCCCGGATGGGTCCAGGGTAACGGATCAATTAGAACAGATAAAGCACTGGAGATGATGATATGAGATTAATCGTACACATCAGGGATAAAAGCGTTGTGAGTGAACTTAAGAGATTTGGCAAGATCCTGTATGTTTCTGAGCTAACGAATATTGTTGGATTTGATGCAAAAACGATAGATGCATCCAGAATAAAAGAGATCGATGGCGTTATGGATGTAAGGGAAAGTTCAAAAGGTGTTATTGCGGTATAATAAATGGAAATCAGGATCAAAAAATATGAAAACAATAGTTACAGGCGGCGCAGGATTCTTAGGTTCACACCTTTGTGACCTTCTGCTCGAAAATGGACACGAGGTTATCTGTATAGACAACCTGGTGACAGGCAATGCAAAGAACATCGAGCACATCGATTCGGACAGGTTCACATACCTGAAGCATGACATCACAAAACCGATCTATTTCGGGGACAGGATCGATTACATCTTCCACCTCGCTTCTCCGGCATCACCTATCGATTACCTTGACCTTCCGATCCAAACGCTGAAGGTGGGCGCACTCGGCACCTACAACATGCTCGGTCTTGCCAAGGAGCAGGGCGCGCGCTTCCTGCTCGCATCCACATCCGAGGTTTACGGCGACCCGCTTGTGAACCCGCAGCCTGAAACCTACTGGGGTAACGTGAACCCTATCGGGCCGCGCGGCGTGTATGACGAGGCTAAGCGGTACGCTGAGGCGATTACGATGGCTTATCATCGGTACCATGGGGTTGATACGCGGATCGTGAGGATTTTCAATACCTACGGGCCGCGCATGCGTGCAGGCGATGGACGGGTTGTTCCGAACTTTATTAACCAGGCTTTGAATGGCGAGGATATCACGGTGTATGGTGATGGTTCGCAGACGCGGTCGTTCTGTTATGTTTCTGATCTGATCGATGGGATCTATCGGCTGATGATGTCGGATTTTACGGAGCCTGTGAATATCGGGAATTTGGATGAGATGAGTGTGCTGGAGTTTGCTGAGAGGGTTATTGAGATTATTGGAAGTGATTCACGGATTATTTTTGAAGATTTGCCTGTGGATGATCCTAAGGTTCGGAGGCCGGATATTGGTCGGGCGAAGGAAGTGTTGGGGTGGGAGCCGAAGGTTGGGTTGGATGAGGGATTGGAGTGGACTGTGGAGTATTTCAGAGAAGGTTAGGCTTTAAAATATATGTTTGGTTTAAATCGAATTTTCTCACGTGTTTTGAGTATCGGTGAAGTGCAACGACAGAGTATAGCTTCGTTTGTTAGTCAGATCGCGTTTACTTTCATTGGTTTTTTGAGTACGATGTACTTTGCACATACTGTAGGCGCAGGCATTCTTGGTGCATATTTCCTGTTCACTGCTTATTATGGCATCATTAATATGGTAACTGATGGGGGATTTGGCGGTGCGGCAATTAAGCGCATCAGCGAAGGAGAGGAGCAGAATGCGTTTTTTAGTGCGTTCTTTGTATTGCGTTCGTTGTTTGTGATTGTAGTTATAGTTGCTTTGATCTCGTCTCGCAGGTATTTTGTGGACCTTGATGGTGCTGGAATATTCAACTGGCTTTTATTAGCGCTGATCGTGTCACTTTTTTACGGTGCAGTTGTTAGTGGCGTTGCAGGTCGCGGAAAAATGGGCATATACGCAGCAGGCAATTTTATCAATAATGTTTCGCGGGTTCTTATTCAGGTTGCTGCGATTTTTTTTGGCTATGGTGTGGCAGGATTGGTGGGTGGATTTGTTGCCGGATTGCTTATCGCTGCGATTATAGAGCTGCGATTTTTTGATCTGCGATTTGCGCGTTTTAAATTGAGGCATATTAAAAGTCTATCTGAATTTTCATTCTGGTTGTTTTTGACTTCAACTGGCGTACTGCTGTATTCATATGCAGATAGTATTATGATAGGTTATTATCTGACCAATGCAGATGTGGGCGTGTACAGGGTGGTGTTTCAATTTACCACATTGGCTGTGATCGCTACAACTGCACTTCGTGCAACATTATGGCCAAAGGTCAGTCGATGGAATAAAACCAGGGAGATGAAAAATATCGAAGAATCGCTCTCCCGTGCATTTAGTTACTCGCTAATTCTGGCTGTACCTGTATTTACAGGCGGGATTTTGCTGGGTGATAGGCTGCTGTATTTTTTCTATGGAGCAGAATTTGCGAAAGGGTATCCGGTACTTATAATACTTTTATTTACACAGATCGTGAATGTTTTCCAGTTCTTTTTCACGATGTATCTCGGTGCATTAGATCGACAGAAAGAATCATTTAAGGTTACAGCTGTAGCAGCTACGGCAAACATTGTGTTGAATTTATTGTTGATACCGCTAGTTGGCATTATGGGGGCTGCAATTGCAACTATGGTGACTATGAGCTTAAATGCAGTTCTGGCTCAAAGAGTGTTATCACAGGACATGATGATAAGAGTTGAGCATGATAGTATATTGAATATATTAAAGGCATCTGGTGTCATGGCTCTGTTTGTGGGAAGTTACCGGTTCTTTATACCGTTGTCAAATGTGTGGCTGACAATGGTTCCGGTTGTTTTTGGTGGAATAATGTATGGAATTTTAGTATTGAAGTTAGATAGAAAAGTATGTAATGAATTAAAAGGAATAGTAATGCAGATGAACATGTCTTGGCCGAATTGGTTATGAAATATGAACACGAAAAGCATAAGCTAATAAAGTTGTACTAGAGAAGTGGTGAAGTAATGTGCAATTATATGTGGACTATTGAAATTTTAATACTAAAAAATAAATAAAATGAATGTTAAAATAATGGAAATGGAGTGGTGAACCTTTTGACGAAACACGATTTTATAAATAATAAAAAAATCCTTATAACTGGCGGCACGGGTTCTCTCGGACGTGAACTTGTCCTCAAGATCCTGCAACATAATCCTAAAGTCATTCGGATTTTTGATGTGGACGAGACTGAACAATTCGATTTCCAACA
>JAUVET010000058.1 GCA_030594665.1 Methanosarcinaceae archaeon | reverse complement strand
CCACCTATAGCACCTATTGAATAAACCTGTTTGAAATCATCAGGTCTATAAAACTCGATCTTAACCTTTCTATTTTCTCTCAACTTTTCATCATTTTTAGCCATGTAAATATATCCTATAACTTATCAGTAACTTGTAATTAATAATAAAGATGATCCGCATTCCGGATTCACTTGTAGTTTAACCACATCCCTTTAATAGGTTTTGATGTAAAAAAAGAGACTTTTTAATATATTCGGGATAAATGAATCATGGTAAAAATATTCACCGCAGAGGACGCAGAGAGCGCAGAGGTTCCTTATTTTTCTCTGCGTGCTTTGCGGTTTTCCGAACCATTCCAGAATAAATTTAAAAGTCTCTAAAAAAACACAAACATCTAATTCACCCTCTCATTATCCTTCAACAGCCTTTTTCAACAAACGTGCCTCCTTAGCCACATCCATTTTCGAATACGCCTTTGCGATCATTTCCACCGCATCAAGATTTCGGATCACACCATCCAGATAACCCAAAACATCACCACCGTATGCCGTAATTCCGTACAGGTCTTCCAATTTCCTCACAATCCCGGCAGGGTCGTATCCATCAGCCCGGAGTTTTATTACCTTTGCCGAGAACTTGCGCTCCGGACAGCCGCAATAGGGCGAATCCTTACAGGAACATGCCAAAAACTCGGACGCAAAATCAAATAACTGGTCCTGAAACTTCATGTCAAGTTTAGAAATATTCTCACCCTCAAAAAGAATATCGATCGAAGCACCCTGAAACACCCTTGCCGGCATATTGATGTTCAAGGCAACCGATATCTGCGGCGCATATTTGAAATACGCAGCATCAAAAAACTCAAGATTTGTCACAATATCCAGAGGATCAGTGTCTGCCAGAACCGCACTTCGTATCAAGAACGCCTTTGATACGGACAAAAAGTGTCTTGCTGCAATACTGCCAAAACGTGTGAGCGAAATATCATCACCGTTTTGCTTGATCAACTTATACTTCTTCAATCGCGAAAACAGCGCATTCATTGAAAAATCACCAAGCATAGTCCTGTGAATCGTCTCAAGGTCCTTCCTCGAAGACGTAACCGCAGCCGATGCAAGAATTTCCTCCATCTGCTCATCTTCACCATACTTGATCTCAGTATGTACCATCTTGCCTTTTAGCAGGTTAACGGCAACCACATCCTCGGATTCTGCCTGATCGGATGTGTATTTCTTGTTCGCTACAGCCAGCAGCACAGCAACACCCCTATCATGATAATCAGGTCGTCCTGCGCGCCCGAGCATCTGCAAAAACTCTTGCATCGTGATCCATGATATCCCCATGGCAAGAGATTCAAATATCACCTGCGATGATGGGAAATCAACACCTGCCGCAAGTGCAGCAGTGGTCACAACAACCGGTAACTTCCCTGTTGCAAATCTCCTCTCAACCGATTTTCGCTCATGCTGGGTAAGACCGGCATGGTATGGTGCCGATGGTATTGAAATTGATTCTGATATGCGGTGGCAGTTGCGCCTGGAATTGGTAAAGACGATTGTCTGCCCCCTGTGCCCTTTTGACGATGTTTTGTTGTATTCGTCCCTGGCAAGTTTTGAGATCAGCCGGATCTTATCGTTTTCCTGACAGAACAAAAGATGCCTGTCAATCGGAACCGGACGATATTCATATTCAACAAGGGTGGCATCAAGTTTTTTGGCAAGCACATCCGGTTTTGCCACTGTTGCAGAAAGATAGATGAACTGGGCATCGGATGCAATATATTTCAGACGTCCGATCAGCCCATCCACCCTGTGCCCACGTTCAGGATCTTCAAGCATGTGTACCTCATCGATCACTACTGTACCGATCTGCCCAAGAAGGTCCGCATTGCTTGTCCGCAGGACATAGTCCAGTCCCTCATAAGTCCCTATAATTATATCGGAATCCAGTGACCTGCTCATTGATGCCGTTTTTTTGGTCTTTATACGGGCACTTCCGACACGTATGGATGTTTTTAATCCGATGCTGCCATATCGTTTTTTGAACTGGTCATATTTTTGGTTTGCCAGGGCCACAAGGGGGACAAGATATAGCATCCTCCCCTTGCCGCGCAGGATATTCTCAATTCCTGCCATCTCACCAATGAGTGTTTTTCCTGTTGCGGTCACAGAAGTTACCAACTGTGGTTTTCCGTCCAGCAACCCTTTTTCAATAGATAGCGACTGTACAGGCAACAAATAACCGGACTTTTCCAGCAAAATGGACTTGAACTTTTTTCTGATCGGAAGGTCGGCGATCTTCGCTGTACCCTGAACAGGATTTGCTTTGACCGTGTCAAAACGGGTAAGATCCTTATCAAGTTTTTGCGGGTTTAGCATTCCTACAGTACGGTCAAGGTCTTTTGACCGTAGCATCAACTCTTCCATGTGTGCGACTGCTTCATCGCCATAATTCGTCTGGGAATTTCGAAGTGCACGCATCAGTTCTTCTTTTGCGCATTCCTCACACAACAATTCCCGATGGTATTTTATTGACTTTTTGTTCACAAAATTGAATTTCCGGTTCATGAAGCAAAACCTGCAGACATTAACCATATCCGCTTTAAGTTGAAAACCTTTGAGCATCTCTAAAAAATCGAATGTTCGCCTGCTGTCCCCTCCATTTACAATCATGATACGTTCTGAAAGTCTCAAAAGATCAACGAACTCTTCAGGTGGACGGTACTCATCCCTGTCATCACGAAATACCCTGAATTTATGAGGACGCGGGCCTGCCGATGTGGTTCTTAAGATAAGTTCACCAACAAATAGAGGATTCTTCTTTTTATCCCTGATCGGCAAAACAATATATTTTGACTTTTCAGCATTTATGAGTGTCCAGAGCGTCATGTGTGTGATTCAATTGTTAATGGCCATATATAAGTGCTGGTCATGGAAGGATGAGACTTTTAAATTTATTCTGGATGAAATTAATCATGGCAAAAATATTCACCGCAGAGGGCGCAGAGGACACTCACCTCTAAGGAGTTGAGTGCCTGCTACGCCCGCAAGGCGTGCAGGGCACAGAGGGGCGTTGTTTTTTCTCTGTGTTCTCTTTGGTTTTCCGAACCATTCCAGAAGATAATAAAAAGTCTTGGAAGGATGGACATGCCCTTTATATACATGTTCACAACTATTGTTTAGCCGTGCTTGTATAACTTTGATAAACCAAAGACTTATTAAATATAAACACCATATATATATTGAGGGATGAATAATGGCAGAACTAAAGGTATCTGCACAAGATGCAATGGCTGGCGTACAATCTATTAGCCAGCAAGGGCCCAAGTTAAAGCCCATTGGTATTTTTGTTCTTGATAGGAACTTAGGCGGTGGACTACCGGAAAGGTCTTTGGTCTATTTTTCGGCTGACTCCAGGTCAATGTCTGAAGTTTTCCTATACCAGTTCACCCAAGCACGAAAGACCTATTATTTTACAACAAGCCGAAGACCAAAATATATCCAAAATGATATAGCGAATTTGAACTTTGACACTTCCAATATCTCTTTTATTGATGTGTACAGTGAATACTACCTCACGCCATTTGGTGAGATGATCGATACTGTCGGAAATGAATATGTTGATGCAAAGATCATAGAGTTCACCGAATACAATCTCAAGAACATCTTAAATGAATCAATGAATGAAGACATCAACATCATAATTGATAATTTCTCTTTTTACATGAACCTGAATGTCAATCTTGGCCTGTTGAAAAGGCTGACAAACATTCTCTATGAAACTACTAAAGAAATGGACTGCCTGACTTACCTCTATTGTCTAAAAGGCAGCCACCCCGAGAACATTGAGAATGATATTTTGAATACTGCTGATGTGATATTTGACGTTGCACTTGACTGCACAGCAGACAAGATAACAAGTATGCTTGCAATTCCAAAGATACGCGGAATGGTGCCAAACGCAGAAATGATCAAGTTCAATGTAGGCGAAGGTGTCCGGATCGATACATCGAAAGATATCGCTTGATCGTGATTTGCAGCACAGGTGCATAGATAATTTTTTAAATTTTTGTGCTTGTTCAAGTGATCTTAATGTCGATGATGTAACCCGACGATGAATCAACCCGATGCAGGCGGCGCATTCCAAACATTATGAAAATATTCTATGGCACTTGGATTAACTTGCACTGGCACTATATAATTCTGGCACAGTTCCAAAATCCAGTTATTTTTCAGACACGGATTTACACAGATTTGATGTTTATCAAATATCAAACACTTTGCACCACAAACCTAATAAGCCCTTCTGATATCGATTCCGAACAAGCTTAAATCCGTGTAAATCTGTGAAATCCGTGTCTATATAATTATCGATTTTGATAAATCCTCTATTGAAATAACTGGTTTTTGAGATAGTGCCTATAATTCTATAAATTATATTCTATAAAAAATACTTATACTCGCGCACCCACAGTGGCATCCCCGCAATTACAACCCCTCTCATCCGGCAAATTGGATACCGCATCCGCAATCACTCCCAATAGTGCACCCTGTGCACCGTGTAGCGCATCTACCACCTCATCAACCGTCAGTTTCCCATTCCCAAAACCGCATGCATAATTCGTTACCGTGCAGATGGATGCATAACACAGATCCAGTTCCTTTGCAAGTATCACTTCCGGCACACCGGTCATGCCGACCAAATCACCAAACTGCTTCATCATAGCAATCTCAGCCCTGGTCTCAAATCGCGGGCCTTCCGTGCATACGTATGTGCCTTCAGAGTAGTAAATTCCCTTATTTTTCAGGGAATGTGTAAGACATCCCTTTATTTCCGGACAATACGGCTCAACCATATCTACATGCACGGTCTCGGTGTCAAAGAACGTAGATGTCCTGTTTTTGGTAAGATCTACAAAATCATCGAGCAGTACAAAACTCCCGATCTGATGGTCTTTCATCGTTCCGACCGAATTTGTAGAAATTATGCGCTTGGCTCCAAGTTCGCGTACAGCCCACACATTTGCACGGTAGTTGATCATGTGCGGAGGCGTGTGTTCTTCCATACCTGCATGTCTCGGGATAATAGCGACATCAGCCCTATCCACTTGGGTGAAATATACCGTAACATCACCGTAGGGGGTACTGATAGTCCGGCTATGGCAGTTTTTTGCAACTATAAACCCAACACCGCCAAATATTACAGTCGCTACGTCATAATTTATATCAGGAATAGTATCAACCTTTTACTTAGTTTGTTTTTATATATAATTTGTAAAATTATGTACTCCAGGTAAATCCGAGCGTTAGAGAGGATTTTATCGTTTTTTGTTGTGTTCCTTTGCCGTTAGTTTTACTTCTACATCTGTAACCTTGCCTGTCGATATTTTGACACCGACAAGAGCTATAATAACAGAACCAACAACTGAATACACAAAGTATTGAATATCAATATCAGGAATACCGGTATTATCTACAACTGAACTTATAGATAACAAATAGGTGCTTGCACCCCAAAACAACAGCCCTATCGCTATTGCAAAAAATGCAGGTGATGTGTATGGGATTATCGGCTTTCCGCTTACGCGAATATCAAGCAGCCTGCCAAAGTTTGCAATTAGTCCGGCTGCAACATACCACCAGATCGATGCATTGATGAAAACAGTAACTAAAGTAAGTAGTCCATAATACCAGACACCGCCATTGATGTAGTATGCCCATAATGTTACTGCACCTTGAACCGTTGCAACAATTCCAACAATTGCTGCAGCCGTATAAGTAACAAAGGTCATTCTGCCGGAATAGAAAGATTCCTTCATTTTTTCCCAATAAGCAACAGATACATCACCAAACCCAAAACCCCTGAAAAGCATGTAAAGTCCAATTGCTGCCAATATCCCAATAACTGCACCTTCGGGATAGTTTGCCAGCAAGAATACAGCATAGATAACAGATGCAAGCCCGAGAGGTACAAAGAACGTCTGGGATATCTTAGGGTCATTGAATGCATTTTTCAAAATATAATAAGTACTCTCAAGATTTGCGCTTTGCATAACCACGATACGCTTAACGGAATCTATTTTGATCCGGGACTGCACAATAGGAACAAGTGTTTCATCTTCTGCCCCATCGGATATGAATATTGCATTTTTTGCATGGATCTTATCAAGAACAGTTTCAAGTTGACGGGCAATCTTTTGATCAGATACAACCCCGATGTTCTTGTCTCCGGCAAATGTTACGATCTCAGCATCGATACCCCTTGCCCTGAGGTCGTCAAGTACTTTAATACCACCAAAAATAGTATTCGTATCGGAATCCTCAGGGTCGGCACTGGCAAGTTTCACTGCAGCATTGATATTATCCTCTTTTCCTATTATCGGAGATTGGACATTTGCCTTCTCACCAAGGTCGTCATCCCTGTCAATACATATTACTAATGTCTGCATAAATACCTCGGTAGGTAATTCAGTATGAAAATATATATAGGTTCTGATAAAAAATGATTGCTATCGCCAGTGTAGTTTAACTATAGTCAAAAACCTGTTCTCAAATAATTTGTGGTATCAAGTGAAGAAACTGAATGCTTTAGGTGAAATCAGGGCAGGGCTGAATAGTTACTATTTTTTTATACGAGTAGGAAACATAGTTCTAAAATATTAGGTAACTATTCAGCCATACATAAACGTTGTCGGTAGACTGAATAATCCACAAATCGATAATTGCACACAATTGTCAAACACCTTTGAAACCGATGGACGTGGATTCAGTATTAAAAACTAAAAAATGTATAGTCATAGACACAAATAAGCGGATTTTCGCCATCGGCACCCGGTCTTAAGGATGGCTGAATAGTTACAATATTAGTTTTGTAAGTTACAATCAGATAATACTATATACATAACAATGTTCTATTTAGAATGGGAGATGCGGGAAACATGAATGTAATAATATTCCTTAAAAAATTCATATTATATTTAACTGTACTATATTTACTGTGGATACTTATAGCTGGAAAATATTTCTCATATTCTTCTGTTGCAATGGATCCAACTAATTTTATCTTGTTCTATCTGCCAATGAACCTGATACCATTTGTTGCACTCGTACTTGCTACGCCCATCGAAATATCCAGAATGCTCAAAATAATATTTTTTGGTTTGCTGTTGACAACTATCTTAATTTTATCAATTTTTAGATTACAGATGATTTTTTTATCATTTCAGACAGAGCTATTTTTTATATATGCAATCGTAAGAATCGCATTTCCATTTTTGCTCTGGATTGCATTTACCCATGAAACGGTTTTTGCTTTGAAGGATAAATAAGTACTATTAATTATTCGAATGTAAATTATAGGCGTCTTCTGTAATCGAATTTTAGTTCCCTATCTTAGTTACGTATCTAGGTTTCTTAACCGTATATAATACCTTAACTCGTATTCTTGATTAATGATTGTCATACGGGTGGTATTGCCGGGGCAATCTCAATTATTATGGACTGTAAATTTATGGGCAAAAATGGCAGAGATGTTGTCATGTCAAT
>JAUVET010000114.1 GCA_030594665.1 Methanosarcinaceae archaeon | reverse complement strand
ATCGATTTCTACAATGCAATAGCACAAGGTGGTTGTGGCTTGATATTCACAGGCGCAGCTATAATATCTCCGGATTCTATTGCATTTGATCGTGTAATGAGAATTGATAATGACAGCTATGTTCAGGGTTTTTCAGATCTTTTTAGTGAAATTGAAAATAACGGCGCAGTTCCTGCAGTGCAGTTGATACATTACGGACGTCAGGCATTGAACTCAGTAACCGGTTGCGATCTGATCGCACCAAGTGCAATACCATGTCCTTTGATGTCACAATTCGATCCGAACTACCATGTACGTGAAATGTCACTCGCCGATATCGAGCGTGTGCGCAATGATTTTATTGATGCGACCGTCCGGGCAGCAGATGCGGGTGTTAAAGTGGTTGAGATCCATGCGGCACACGGTTATCTACTCAATGAGTTCCTGTCACCATATTCAAATCACAGAAAAGACGACTACGGCGGCAGTGTTGAAAACCGCGCAAGACTCATTATAGAGATACTGGAAGGTATCCGGTCAAAACTCGGTTCAAAGATTGCACTGAGTGTGCGCATCAGTGGAAATGAATATGTGGACGGTGGACTGAAACCATCTGATTATGAGGAGATCATCCCAATGTTTGAACGTGCCGGTATGGACATGCTGAATGTTTCAGTAGGTGTATACGAATCAATGGAAATGATGATTCCCGGGCCCGATATTGGTGAAACACCTTACGTCGGGATTGCAGCAGAATTAAAACAATATACCACCGTACCGGTTTGTGCAGTCGGCTCCATCTTATCATTAAGTGCGGCAGAATCGATCATATCATCTGGCAAAGCAGACCTTGTCGCAATAGGACGTGCACAGGTAGCTGATCCAAAACTAGTCAACAAGTCACTTGCCGATCAGGAAGATGATGTCGCAAAATGCATCCAATGTGGAAAATGCCTTTTTTTCAATATCGGTGATCCTGAGATGTATTGTAGCGTAAATCCAACACTAAAATCTCCAAAAAATGAATAGGATAACACTATGCAAAATTTGAATCGTGCACTTGCCGAAATTGATGAGAGGTTACCTCCAAAGCAATACATCGAGAAAATATTGCAAGTCACATGCGATAACCTGGATTATCTTTTTGGTACTTTTATTGAGGTAGACGATGAAGGCGAAGCACATATGGTTGCTTCTTATGACTTTCCGGAGATATATCCCGAACTTGTCAACAAGGTGAAAGTACCAATTCTTTCAAGTCCGTCGGGTGAAGCTTTTGAAACAGGCAAGATCGTTGTGTTACATGACCCTTTTTCAGACCCACGACTAAAACCATGGGATAATGTAAGAATAATTGTGGGGTCTCTTGAAACTATGATTTGGGTACCACTTTTTAAAAAGAGCAGGGTATTTGGAATTTTTGTGCTTTACAGTGACATTCGGCGAGAAATATCAGATCAGGAACTATCAATGCTTGAACAGGTAGGAGCTATGATCTCTATCGCGATTACAAGCAATCAATATCATGACAAGTTGACCCAAAGAACAAAAGAACTTGAAAATGGGATTGCTGAGCGGAAGAAAAACGAAAATAAATTACAAAAAATGCATGATCGACTTGAAATGATGGTTGAAGAAAGGACATCTGAACTTTCAGAAGCAAACAAAAAATTGCAGTTGTTTAGATATCTGATCAACCAATCAAATGATGTCATATTCGTTACAGACCCACAAACAGCTCTTATTTTAGATGCTAATGAGAAAGCATGCACCAGTCTTGGCTATAGTCGTGAAGAACTCCTGAGTATGAAGGTCATAGATTTTGAAATGAAAGATCAGGATATAGATTCATGGAAAGATCATGTTGATACAATAATGACAGGCAATTGTCAGATAATAAACGAGAGCGTATATAAACGCAAAGATGGCACTACATTTCCGGTAGAAGTGAATGTTAAATTGGTTACCCAAAATGAAAAAGATTATCTGGTGGCTGTTATCCACGATATGACCAAATTCAAACAGGCGGAGGAAGCTTTATGGGTGAGTAATGAAAAGTATCGCTCGTTGACCGATGATGTGCTTGACAGTTCAGCAGTTGGCATCTTTATCCTTGATTCTCACTTAAGGGTTGTCTGGGTGAACCATGCATTAGAAGACTATTTTGGCTTAAAGAAGAATGAGATTATTGGAAAGGATAAAAGGCAGTTAATTCGCGAAAGAATAAAGGATATCTTTGAGGATCCGGATAGTTTTGCTAATAAAGTATTCAACACCTATGATGATAATACCTATGTCGAGCATTTCGAGTGCCATGTGCTACCTAATGACGAGCGCAATGAACGTTGGCTTGAACACCGAAGTAAACCTATCCAATCAGGACTTTACGTTGGAGGTAGGATCGAACATTACTATGACATCACCGAGCGCAAGCAGGCAGAGGAAAAATTAAAAGCATCAGAGGATAAGTATTCAACTTTAGTAGAAAAAGGAAATGACGGAATCATTATTATTCAAGATTTTGTACTCAAATTTGTGAATTCGAAAATGATTGATTTCCTAGGTTTAACAAAAGAAAAAGTAATTGGAAAGCAATTTTCTGATTATGTCTCTCCGGAATATAAGGAATTAGTGACGGAAAATATTAAAAATAGATTAAAAGGTAAAGCAATTCCAAGTAAATATGAGCTGGATATCATTTCCAAAGATGGTAGTATTATCCCTGTTGAGATAAGCGCCTCTATAATTGAATACGAAGACAAACCTGCGAATATGGCGATCATACGAGATATTACCGAACGCAAGCGGGCAGGGAAAGAACTTGTGGACACGAAAAACTATCTTGACATGATAATTTCAATGTCCTATGATGGTATAATGGTAGTTGATAGTAAGGGTAAGTTTGAATTTGCCAATAATGCATGCTGTGAAATATCTGGTTATACAAAAGAAGAAATTATCAACAAACCGGTCCTGGAAACAATATCTCCTGAATACACTGAATTTATGATCAATAAGTGGAATGAAGTTCAGGCCGGTGAAAGTGGGACATATGAAATGGTTATGGTGAAAAAAGATGGAACAAAAAAGAATCTGCTCATAAGTCACAGTAATGTTGAGATCAATGGGCAGCAAAAATATGTTGCTGTTATAAAAGATATAACAACTGATATTACCGAATACATAAATATGATAGCGGAAACTTTAAAGGATCAACATGAGGATTAAACTCACATTTTTTTGTATATGCGGGCATTAACATAATATTGACCATTTTTTGTTTTTATAACTTGAACAAATATCTCGATATGAAAAGCAATGAAATTACTACAATAGCTATAATTGCATTTGGTGGAATCATATTATAAGCTTCACACACATAAGGATAAAATTCATTGACATTGTAATTTACATCGACTACATCTGGTGTTGCAAGTGCAAGTGCAAAAAGTGATATCAACCACACGAGTGTGAATGTGATCAAAATTGCTGATTTTGATGTAGCCATAATATATAATCCCTCTTTGAAATATGTCAATTACATGTGTATATATTGAAGTCTTAAATAAAAAATGTTATAGTAGCATATACACCTTTCGCTTCAATCCGATATAATGAACACTAAAAATATAAATACAAAATATTATGTTGCTTGCATTGCAAAAAGTAATGTTAGCAACAAAATCTGATCTATGGAGCATTTTTTATATACCTGAACATCATTCAGAAATCCCTGAGATAATGTCAATACCGATGATTTAATACTAATAATATCCTGTTACACATATATGGACTCAAAAACTGCTACAATTATCGGATTGATTCTGATTTCATTGGTATTCTTATTATCAGCTGGATGTTTGGATCAAGAAACCTATGAACATGAACCTGTAAGTGATAGATCGTCGGAAAAGTCCACATTTCAAGGCATTCCAACTTATGAAACAAATACAGCACACTGCAGCACAGCGTTTTACTTACCAACGTTATCCGGAATGTTGGAATTTCATCACTTTTCCAACAGTCCCGGTGACACTGGATCATTTAGTATATCCCGAAGCATAATGGACACAATTGTTACTATTGAAGTTCTTGATACCAATGAAACACATGCACTGGAATCCATAGACCGGGCATTTGATGAGATATATTATGTAGATGCACTCATGAATTCATATAAGAATGACAGTCAACTCAGCATCCTGAACACCCGTGGACATCTGGATGGCGCAGATCCGGACTTTGTATACGTGCTTGAACGTTCGAAATATTATTCAGGGATCAGTGACGGTGCATTTGATGTCACCATTAAGCCAATACTTGATCTTTGGAGTAGCAAATATAGCCCGGGTGGCACATATATGCCTCCAACCCAAAAAGAGATCAATGAGACGTTGGAACTTGTGGACTATTCGGGCATAACAATAGGGGAAGACAGTATATCACTTCGACCAAATATGAGTATCGTACTTGGTGGGATCGCAAAAGGCTATTCTGCGGATAGGGCAATTGAGTCCCTCAAACTCAATGGCATTACGAACGGTTTTGTTAATGCGGGAGGGGATGGGCGTTTCATCGGTCATAGTGAAGCAGGCACGCCATGGTACATTGGTTTGCAAAACCCTGATAAGAGCACAAATGTAGTCACATGCATGGCGATCAGTGATATGGCTGTTGCGACAAGCGGTAATTATGAGCGTTATTTCAGTGATGCTGCAAAGGTGTCCCATATATCAGACCCGAGAACCGGTTATTCATCCAGGGAACTGATAAGTGCTACAGTTATAGCAAATACTGCGATGGATGCCGATGCTCTTGCGACAGCGGTTTTCGTGCTGGGTGAGAGCGGCGGGATAAGTATGATCGAGGAGCTTGAAGGTATTGAGTGCTTGATCATCACAGATGACAAGAGGATATTATGTTCAAGCGGATTTGGTGAGTACGAGATATAGATGGTCTTGTTTTTAAAACAATGTCCGAATTGAACTGAAAACGCGGTAACCACCGCAGGCGATTCATTCTCCCTGCTCACTTCAACTTGACTTCATGCAGGGTTTCATAGATCGGACCTTCCGGGGTCAATATGCTTTTCTTGAGTTTAATTGCATCCACGTGGAATGTGCCGACCTCTACATCCTTTAGTTCATCGAGAACATTAAGGAGAGCGTCCTTATCTTCTTTTGGTATGTTTTTCACGCGGGCAAGTGTTGCGTGTGCAGTATAACCACGCCTGTCTTTTTTGAACTTGAAAGGCTTTAGTGCTGACTCGACGTTATCATGCAATTGTTCGAAGTTACCTTCTGCTCCAAGCCAGATCACTTTGACATATTGGGGTTTTGGAAATACACCTACGTTAGATATGTTTGCATCAAATGATGGGAGTGTTATCCCGTCTAGCGCTTCTGTGATGTGTTCGATCTTGTTCTCGTTTACATCCCCCAGGAATTTTAGTGTGATGTGAACCAGTTTTGGATCAACGAGTTTTATATTAAAGTTCTTTAATTTCGATTGGATCTGAGCTATTTTTTCTACATAATCCTGCGGAAATTCCACTGCGATAAAAGTTCGTATCATACACTTTGTCCTCCTGATGAATGTTTTTATGAATGTGGTCTTCATTTTTGATTGTATACTAAACCATGTCTGTTTTTTGTAACTTTCTGCCACAGAGTACACAGAGTACACAGAGACTGTAGCAACTTTCCCTCTGTGCTCTCTGTGGCCAGAAT
>JAUVET010000198.1 GCA_030594665.1 Methanosarcinaceae archaeon | reverse complement strand
CGATGGTCACATTTTCACCGGTTGTGATGTCTGTTTGTGATATGGCTGCCCAGATCATTCCTGTGCCGTCATCAATTTCAAGATACGTATAACCGGATGTGTCCATTGTCTGGTTGACTGTACCGCTTACAATTACATGATCATATGAAGCCGGACTTTCAAGGATGTCTGCATTTGTAGGGTTTTCTACGGCTGCTGATTGTATTCCATCTGCAAAGATGATTGCTTCAAATGTCCGGTCAAGCGTGCTGCTTGGAAAGTCTTTCATTATGTTTCCCACAATGGTTCCTTCTGTGCCAAGTTCAACAGTTGTTTGTGGTATTGCTGCCCATACTATTCTTCCTGCATCATCACCAAGTATGACATATGTGTAGCCGGCTACATCTATGGTATCGACAATCGTACCTGAGATCTCAGCCCTCGAATATATATCAGGGGTTTCATTCAGTTCGCCGACAGTATATGCGATCGACGATGTATGTGGGGGCATATTTGTGTTTTGCTGTGGTGCCGGGATCTGTGTTGCATTCTTTTCGGTACAACCGGATATCAATATCAGGCTAACTGCGATCAATACTGTAATTAACATTTTTTTAGTTGATAGGTTCATGGTATTTCCTCACGTTTTGGTTTGCACATATCAATTTTTCATAGTATATAATCTGTAGGATTATATAGTTCGAGTTAATCCGACCGGAGGGAGGATTTTCTCGTAGTATATGTTTTATTGCAAGTATGGTAATTGGAAATTAGAAAATCGGCTTAATATACATTTTTCAGTTTAAATACTTGCGGATGCTATTCAGAACACATTTTTTGTATTTGTCGTAATGCGTAAATGAGATTGTTCATCTGATACTAAAAAATAATACAACTGCTGCAGACGGCACATTCCACCGCTGCCGATCCACTATCTTGCATACACATCGAAGTTTCGATCGTTGTCAGCGCATCTGTGTTTGCCCGGATTGCTCAGGCGCGTAAGAACTGTGCATTATGCGAATACAGGCGGGTAGTAGCAGTGGAACACGCCGCCTGCGGCGGAATTGCTGCGCAGGGTCTGGATATTTAGAATATGCATCGACATTTCATCACTCACTTTCCAGAGGTATATTTTGAAAACAACTCTTTTTCCTAAACATTGAATAATGTCGAACGATTGTGGTTTTCTAAATTATTAAACAAATGGTTCGGAAAGTGAGTTATTGAAACCCAAACTAAAACATCTCCAACCGGCTACCAATCCCCCTCTCTACCGCCCTTTCAAACGCCAGATTGGCAGTCGCCAGATCCTGTATCGCAAGCCCTGTCGAATCAAATATAGTGATCTCGTCATCGCTCTCCCGCCCTGACCTGACACCTGCGATAACTTCTCCCAGTTCGCAATAAATATCCTTGCTTGAGATGACACCGGTTGAAAGCGGCACATTCACCTCCCCTGAATGCGATGCCTGTACAATATCATCAACCACGACCTTCGCGCGCGTCAGGAGTTGTGAATCCAATTCCTGCTTGCCCTTTGCATCAGCACCGATAGCATTGATGTGTGTGCCTTCCTTCACCCACTCGCTTTTGACCACCGGACTGCGCACAGGTGTTGTGGTAACAAGGATGTCGCAGTCGCAAACCTCCTCGACATGCGGGGTTTTGATTAACTCGCAGTCTACGATCCCTTCCATTTCCTTTTCAAACTCTTTGTAATGGCTAATTACCTTACTCGTAATCCTGACCTGCTCAATATCGAACACCTGCGCAAGTGCAAGCAACTGGGTGCGCGCCTGGTTTCCGGCACCAACCATACCTACTACCCTGGAATCAGGCCGGGCAAGATGCTTTGCAGCAATACCACCTGCCGCACCCGTTCTAATATCCGTAAGATATGTGCCGTCCATAATAGCAAGCGGCGCGCCGGTCTCTGTCGAATTTAACACAACAAGCGCCATGACTGTGGGCAACCCGATCTTCAGGTTATCAGGATGCACGTTGACGATCTTCACACCCGTAATATCCTGCGCCTCCAAAAACGAGGGCATAGTCCTGAGGTCGCCATTATGCTTCTCGAAATACAGATATGTTTTTGGCGGCATCTGTACTTTCTTCAACCCATGCTGCTTGAATGCCTTCTCGACAACATCCATTGCCGCAGGCATATCCAGTACACTTTTTACATCATTCTGGTTCAACCATAAAATATCCATAACACTACTACTCCTTTGTAGATTAATTGGTGTGCGATATGTATAAATCTTACTGGTGTCAAACTTTTGGGACCAATCTATTTTCAATGACAAAATTCACCAATGCCTCAAACGAAAAACTCACCGAACCAGCCCATGATATTCGATATCTTGTCCATTCTGTAGATCCTGCCTGAAATTTTCTGCATGAACGCGAGCAGTCGGGCAAGGTTATCATTTTTTCAGACACAGATTGAATGTTTCTTTTCTTTTCTTTTCTTTTTCACCGCAAAGAGCGCAAAGACAATGTTACCGTAACTTTGCGTCCTTTGCGTCCTTTGCGGTGAATATTTTAGCCATGATTCATTTAAAATCCGGAATAAATTAAAAGGTCTCCAAAATTAGGACAGCATACTCTTCAGATCACAAAAGTGCCTGCTGTATAGCAGGTCACGCAGATACGCTCCGCATTTGCTTCACTGCCTACAAATAGCGCGCTCGGCGGATTCGATACACATATGTTCCTTCCCATCCATAAAAATACGAACCACACCACCGGATTCGGAAACTGTGACTGCTATTGCTACGGTATCCCTTGTAATTGCAGCGGCAGAGACATGGCGACCGCCAAGTCCTTTATCGATAACAATATCCTTTGCATCAACATCAAGATACCTGCCGGCAGAGTTGATCATGCCATCTTCGGATACAACAAAAACGCCGTCGAGTTGTGCAAACTCTTTAACAGATTCCCAATTCTGCCGGTTTAGAATATTCCTGTCCTTCTCTTCATGTCCGGCATAGGGGTTTAGCACCATCTGGTGTGATCGTTTCATCACTTCATCCTCATCCGCAACAATAAACGCAGTGCCAACCTGTTTCCCCTCGCGTCCGGTTGAGGCAATATCAAAAGCAATCGTGAGCACTGCCCTCATGACCTCGGGAGACGATCTCTCCTCACACTCTTGCATTGTTTTTATCAAAGGATTATTGCTCAGGTCATGTACAACAATTGCACTTGAATCATTTGTACCAACAATTCCAACAACAATGCCTGATCTCAATTGTCCAAGCATCTGCCCAATCGCTGCTGCATTCTCAATATGTTCGATCTTTGTGGCAGCTTCCCTTGCAATCTTGTCAGACAACTCTTTTGCCTTTTGTTTCTTATCGGCACCTGACGAGACCAGATTATTTATCACACTCTTTGGCTTGACAGGCGCAAAATAAATCGGAATGCTTGTAGTAATCCCTCCAAGCATCATATCATCAGATACCACTATCGCACAAGCCTTTACTTCTTCAGCTAAACGTACTGCTGTCTTTGCAACTATGTCTGTGGTATTCATCTCATCCCCTCGAATGCTGAATTATTTGTACTATTACTAATTAAATAATAACTAAACTAATAATGTGCAATTTTAGTTTCAAATTTAATATACAGTATATAGTTATACCCCATCATAAATATATATTTAGGTAGCAAGTACCAATAAACGAGAAAAATCTCCTTCCGGTCGATTTAACTCGAACTATATATTTATAAAATATATACTACGAGAAAATCCTCGTTACCGCTCGGATTGACTCGGAGTATATAATCTAATAGATTTATATACCACTCCGCAAGTATAATTTAGAACTGCAGATGGTCACCGAGGATCATTATAACAAAATAAGTATGACCTCTTGCGAGTGAAATTCTGGCCACAGAGAGCACAGAGGACACAG
>JAUVET010000271.1 GCA_030594665.1 Methanosarcinaceae archaeon | reverse complement strand
CCGCAAAGGACATTGCAGGCAAGGCTTGTCGATATGGCAATAAGGGCTACACCGGAAGGATTCAGGGTGCGATATCATTCACTTGATGGAAATCATTTTATTTTTGTGGCAACTGAGGATATCATGAAAAATGAGTGGATAGAGGAAGCCCATAAGACGCTGAATGAACTGATCGGAGGTGAGCTAAATGGCAGCAGTGCTTGAACCTTATGTTTACGAAGGCGGGATACATAAACACGGATTGCTTCTTGAACTTCTGGAGGACCTGGGTGGATTTTTGGTACAGAAGGTTCCCGCAGCTACGGAAGTCACACTTGTTATGCTAATTCCTGATAAGGATGTACATCTGATGGAAGAACTTTCAACTAAGTTGCTCGGGGAACTGAATAAGTCGCCACTTACGGGCACAGAGATCGTGGTTGTGTCCCCCACACTTGCTTATCATCACCTGCCGCATTCGGCATGTGATGTTGCCGAGTTCCTGCGCCGTGGTGGTGCGAATACAAATATGATCGGGCTTGCAAGGGGCATGGGACGAAGGGTTGCAATGTCTGCTGATTATGAGAGAAAGCTTATCAATGAACATGATATTGCATTATTCACATTCGGAACATTTAGTGATTGTATAATCAATAAGAAACCAAAACTGTTCGAGGGCATTGAAATACCTATTGTTGTCACAGGTGGACCTGATATTAAGACGGAGGATGTTCCCAATGCAGATGCGTACATTGGCGGAATCGGAAGGGTTTCACATCGTTTGCGTAAAGGACTGGAATTGGAAGATCTTGACAGGATGAACGAAATTGTCAGTGAAGTGGTCGGCAGGATGCGGAAAGATATTGCCAAAGATCCTCTTGCGGTTCTACCTGTACGGATCATGAAGGAGATCAAAGATCAGATACCTGAGATCGAGCATGTTTTAACTCCTGCACCTATTACAATCCAGCTTGATGGGCTTCGTGTAAAGTTACCTTATGATGAGTTCCATGAGAGAGTATTGAATATCGAATTCGATGAGGGTCCGTTATTATCAGAAGTTGCAAAAGTCATGCCATCAAAAATGAAAAATTATATATTGATTAAGATACAACGTAGGTCAGAAGTTGGTTTTGTAATATAATTCTCCATTTTTATCGATCATAAAATGTGTAAGGGACTTGCTCTATGGAAATTGAAAAAATTCGTGAAATTTTGAAAATGGAACCTGAAGATGCTGTAGATGAACTTCTTGGTGATGTTAAGAAGAGATATGGTGAGATCCCATATATCATGAATTTCATGAAAGATATGCCTGAACTTTTAATTCCAAAGGTTATGTATGATAATTCTATCATGCGTGAGTTCAAGCGCATGGATCCGAAGACGGTGGAGTTAATAGCGATAGGTGTTTCTTCTGCAATTCGTTGTGATCACTGTTTGAAGATGCATATCAGGATCGCAAACCGTATAGGGATTACAAAAGAAGAGATGTTTGATGCTATTTTGATAGGGGGCACTTTGTCCAATGCGTCTGTGCTTGCCGAAAGTACGCGAGCACTTGATTCTGAACTTTCCTGTGAGGAAGGCACCGGTGAAATATGCGATGTGTGCGACCTCTCGATCGATAAGGACGATTAAGTGTAAAATATCATGTCAGAAAAGAAGCATGATGCTGCAAGTGTTATCAATATCATTATCATTATTTTTTTAGTTCTTATTTCCGTATCACAGTTTGCATCAGCTTCTGCTAAATATCCAAAGTTGCTGGATGTTCCATGGGATCATTCTCCTATCACGGTTTTTATTGATGATGTGGATGTTCCGCTACATTACAGTCCAACCTATCGTGTTCAGGTTGAATCGGCTCTTTTGTACTGGGAGGATGGCGGGAATTCAAAGTTAGATTTCATGCCTGTTTTTGAGATGGTGGATACGGATGATGCCGATATACGCATTATGTGGGTTGAAAATCTTGAAGAGGTTGCAGGCGCAGATGATGGAGTTGCAGGGTTTTGCATACCATACGAGGTTGACGGGGTGTACGTGCATGCTGATATTGTGCTTGAGGTCGGGAATTACCAGGGGTATGCATGGCGACAGTATGGGGACCTGAATATGTTTTTGATTACAAAACATGAACTGGGTCATGCGCTGGGACTTGCGCACAGTAATGACAGGAAGGATATTATGTATCCTACATTCGAGGAGAGGGACAATGTGAATCCATTGTTGCTGAGTGCAACACGTCCGTTCTTGTTGGTCTTTGGCATTGTTTCTTTGGCAGTGGTCGGGTTTTTGCTTGTTAGCTGGCGGCATTATAAGCGGAAAAGGGAACAGCTTGAGATGGAAGTGTTTGGCGGTGATGGTAAATAGTTTGACTATCTGTATAATGTATGCATAATAAAGAGATGAATTGGGATATTATAAGATACGCGATGAGCGAAAATGTTGATTTTTTGAAATATAAACTGGACCTGTTCAGTCTAACAAAGTTTGATCGGGATGTGTTAAATGAGGTGCGAAAAATCCCTTATGGTACAACCATCACGTATTCCGATCTCGCAGATCGAATTGGCAGTAGCGGGGGAGCACAGGCTGTTGGGCAGGCATTGTCCAAAAATCCGTATCCGATTGTAATTCCGTGTCACAGAGTAGTTGCAAAATACGGTATTGGGGGATCAAGTGGTGGGGTTGAGTTGAAGAAGAGGTTGCTTGAGATTGAAGCGAAGGGTATAACGGTATGATTACCTGCGGTTAATTTCGAGTATTTATATAGCTGCTTAAATGAGATTGTTCGATCTGAAGCTAAAGCTAAAACCAGTACAACCGCCACAGGCGGGTATTCCCACAACACTGACGCGAACGATGTGGGCGCTTTATGATTATTTTTTCAGGGGATACCGCTTTCCTGAGACGTTGCA
>JAUVET010000187.1 GCA_030594665.1 Methanosarcinaceae archaeon | reverse complement strand
CCGTCAATAATTCCTATGACATTGTACCCTTTTTGGACCGCCTTTTGGATATCACACCTATAAACAGGTCGGCTGTATGTGACATCAAGTATCTTTTTTGCATCTTCATGGCTGATACTTGTACCTGCAAATACGAGAGGTCGGAGTGATCCGTTCATTGTTACCTTCTTCTCCTTCTCCAGGGTCTGTCTTCCTTTGCCAGCTTTTGCTTTTTCACTAATTTCATTCGATTACCAATACGTTCGCGATCAAGGGTGTATAGTTCAAATGTCGGGATGATCACGCGCACAACAGGCACGTTCACATTTTCTCTTGAAAGGTCAACTAAAATTGCATTATCAACAAGCCCTTTAAGCTGGTCAAGTATAACCCGAATATTCCCTGCGGGTGATGTTGTTGAGATGTCTTTGATCCCGGCAAGCGACATGGTCTCTTTATCCTCATACCAGAACTTGTTCATCCGCTTCATCCGTTCGTATCCGATGTTACGGACAAACTTTTCACGGTCTGTGTCCTCACGTGCTCCATGAATTTGCACAACTCTTGATTGGGCGGCTTCGGTGATTGCCCTGCTGACTGCAATTTCAGGTTTCAAATGCGAACCTGCACCCATTACCAGCATTGCCGCATCCTTTAATTTAATATCATCAGTCACGGCAACGACTGTTGTGACGGCGGTATCATGCTGGAGCACCCAAAGTTTGATATCCACGTCCGCAGCCTTGAATTTCTGAATAAGTTCATAGTTACTGCCATCGTCTTCTGTGAGGATCAGTTCCTTTCCCGTAACCCTGTTGAACTCGGCACTACTCAGTGCATCCCGTTCGATAACTTCCAGCAATCCGTGGAATATTGCTTCTTCCATCACATTTCCTGCTGCAAGACCATTGGTGTTGCTTCGAAAGAGTTTCACACATTGCCCTGGTTCGTTGTATGGATGATAAACGGCATTTGAAGGGACGAATATCTCTTCATTCTTCAACAAGTCCCATCCTCCTGTCCAGTCAATCAATTTATCAGGCATGATGGGTTCCGGTAAAAGTAGTGATCTCGGATCAAGTATGTTGTGATCATTGTATGCATCTTCAAGTGTTTTTATGATAGTCGGAGCTGAAATGTCGGTATCGATATTCTCATTGGTGCCTGTTCTTTCAGCAAGACACCTCTCAAAACCTTCCATCATCGCAGAGATCCTTGCCTGATCCGGTTTTGCACCTTTTCCCGAATATATGGATATTCCGCCTTTGGCAGCACTCGGCCGAATAGTGGAAAATATCGGTATCCCAATCCTGTCAAGGTCGGTTATGTCTGCTATACGGGTGACGCCGATCGTTTTGAGTTGATCTTTTGCGTTTTTAAGGGTTGTTTTCCCGTCAAATACTCTCTGGGTGCCATTGATATATGACAGCGACTCGTCAATGATTATCTCGGTCATGGTTAGCAAACGCTCTTGCATATATTATATATCTTGCGACAAGTCATTAATCGGCATCACAATCGCCATAACAGTTAATTTTATATAATATGACACCATTATTAACGATTCGGCAGCAATCAACATAGTAAATATGATAATTTATGTTAATTTATGTTAATTCTGCAACATATTGAGATAACTGACGTCGTTTTTGAGAAGATACGATTGAAGAGACAGGAGGAAATATATAATGAGAAACATAACGAAAAATAATGATAAATTCACCAACAACAAAAAAGTACAGGATACTTCCCAAATAATAATTAGTGGACACCCTGTTGAGACACTGGATCCCGAAGAGTTGGATCTATATCGTTTCATGCTTGGCGGATTGCAGGCAAAATAGCCTGCAAAATCTATTTCTAATTTACCCCCATTACAGATTTACATGTATGATGTTTATTCTATTCGTGAAGACTTTCCGGTTTTAAAGGAAGTTGTCTATTTAGATAGTGCTGCAACCACCCAGACGCCCGTTCAGGCAGTTTCAGCTATGGAAGAGTATTTCTACAAATATGCCGGTAACCATGGACGCGGTGCGCACAGGCTTGCACGACAGACCACCAATCATTATGAGGATGCGCGTGAGGTGGTGGCTTCGTTTTTGAACATCGATCACAAAAAGACGATATTCACAAAGAACACCACAGAAAGCATCAATATGGTTGCGCATGGATTGGAATGGAATGCCGGAGACCATATTATCACTACACTTATTGAGCATCATTCAAATCTGCTTCCATGGATGCGTTTGCGTGAGCAGGGTGTTGAAGTTACCATTATTGGTCCTGATGAATATGGCATGATCGATCCGAATGACATCGAACATGCAATGACCGATAAGACGCGTCTTGTCACAGTTACTCATGTTTCAAATGTGTTCGGCTCGATCCAGGATGTTGAACGGATTATAAAAATTGCACACAAAGGCGGTGCACAAGTACTCATTGACGGTGCGCAGTCAGCAGGTCACATGCCGGTCGATGTGGGTGCACTCGACTGCGACTTTTTCGCAACAGCAGGTCATAAAGGTCTGCTTGGACCGCAGGGGACGGGTGTGCTGTATGTCAAAGAGCCGGACGTGCTTGCCCCCGTATTTGTTGGGGGCGGCATGGTACATGCAGTCACAACAACAGGGTTTGAACTGGAACCCTCTCCAGCCAGGTTTGAAGCAGGCACGCCCAACATTCCAGGCGTGATCGGACTTGGGCGCGCTGTGGAGTATGTTCGGGAACTCGGTACGGCTGATATTGAGCGCCATGAAACCACTCTTGCAAGGGATGCAGCGCACAGGCTTGCAGAAATGGATGCGGTCGAGGTGTATGGACCACAGGACCGTGCCGGTGTTGTGCCATTCAATGTGGTGGGACTCAATGCACACGATGTTGCCATGATACTGGATGAGACAAAAAAGATATGTGTACGAAGCGGGCATCACTGCGCGATGCCAAGTATCCGGTTCCTTGAGGTTGAAGGTACTGTCAGGGCATCGTTTGGATTGTATAATACACAGGAAGAAGTGGATCTGTTCGTTGATTCGGTTTCACAGATCACATCTCTTGTTGCGTGAATGAGATTGTTCGATTTTAAACTAAAACCAATACAACCTCGCATGCGGTGGGTTGCTGCACAGGGTCTGGCAATGTGGGTTGTGCATCGACATTTTATTGAGATATCACCGCAAAGTTCGCAAAGTTTTTTCTCGTCATCCATGATAAACTAACCATCATCAATATTTATTATACAAGTCAGAGGATTTTTAGACACCATAAATGATGATGATTTGTAGCCAATTGTATTATGACGTACTCGACAAAATCAATAACTATAAAAATATTTATCACATTATACCTCATGAAGCTGATATAATGGCCAACACAACAGAAAACGCAAATTTCATCTGGAGCACCGCCGACCTTTTACGAGGAGACTATAAGCAAGCAGACTATGGAAAAATGATACTTCCATTAACAGTACTCAGGCGGCTGGACTGTGTTCTTGAACCTACAAAACAAAACGTTCCGGATTTTTTACCCAAGATTGATGAGACCAAAACGAAGGTCGGGTATGAGATTAATTTCACAAAGGAGTTCTATGAGTATCGGCCGCTTCGCAGTCTTTCTGAGATCAGGGCGGATATTATGGTTCTGGAAGAGGAATTGGAAGGTAGTTTGAGGGAGATTTTGGGATAATGGGACTTCCTGTTAATATTAGGGAACTTATCAACGGCACTACTGTTGAGTGGGAGCGTATCGAGTTTAAGAAGGGGTGGAATCCTGTTTCGGTACTGCATAGTATCTGTGCTTTTGCAAACGACATCAATAACTGGGGCGGCGGTTATGTTATTCTGGGAATCGATGAGAATGAGGGGCGCCCTGTTTTACCACCTGTCGGATTGGATATTACGAGTATCGATAAGATACAGAAGGATCTGTTAAATCTCTGTAACCAGTTGCGCCCTGTGTATTTTCCGATTGTTCAGCCTGTGGTGATTCAAGAAAAGCATGTCCTTATTATCTGGGTT
>JAUVET010000128.1 GCA_030594665.1 Methanosarcinaceae archaeon | reverse complement strand
TGTGTCCTGTGAAGTTTTTTTGTTAGGATGGTTTAGAAATATTTAAATGATATGGTTGGGGGCTCTGCCATGGCTGTTGAAATATATAATTTATGTGATTTTTAAACCGCAGATGAACGCAGATAAACGCGGATACTGCATGCGAAATCTGCATTCATTCGCGGTTATTTTGAGCGAATACCTACCGGATTTATACGGATTTTTAGTTCAGATCCGTGCAGATCAATGTATCCGTCAAATCCGTGTTCCACAACATCGTCATGTTTCTGTATGGTTGTGTGCAGAGTGTGGGGCGGGGAAGTGGAGTGCGGTCAGGGGCTCCGCCATGGCTGTTAAAATATATAATTTATGTGATTTATGTAATTTTTGAACCGCAGATGAACGCAGATAAACGCGGATACTGCATGCGAAATCTGCGTTCATCTGCGGTTATTTTGAGCGAATTCCTGCCGGATATATTAATTATTCACATCCGTGATCTCAAGCTCACCGCGCCCTGACGGCTTCAGTGTCTTAATAACATCGAACACGCCGCCGTCATAGATACAACCCTGTCACAGCATAATCAGACTCAGGCACGTCAGGCTTCTCCTCGATGCACAGGACCTGCCCACGGTCTTTATCCACCTCAGCGACGCCAAAGCGCGCAGCGCAGCGGATTCCAAACATTATGAAATATATATCTATTATATCGATCGAACAAACCTTCACATTTTTAATTGTATATAATTCATAGAATTATATAGTTCGAGTCAATCCGAGCATCGCGAGGATTTTCTCGAAACATTTGCATGTAAAAACGCTATGCTGCGTTGCATCGTATTTATTTTATAAGTTGAAATGCCGCGAAAACGCCCATATCGTTCGCGTCAGTGGTTTTGGAATCCGCCACCTGCGGCGGTTGTGCCGGTTTTTGCTTCAGTTTCAGATAGGACACTCTCATTTGCACAGCTATCTCACCACAGCTATACAAATACGTTAATTTAATAGACGCATCTGCATCCAGCAGTATTCTTACCATATTTAATGTCCTGCCGTCCTCTGCTTTAAATATTCCACAAGAGCCTCCTTCCAGTGCCGCATCGGAGCAGTTTTCGTATTGCTCAGCACCGAATATCCCGGACGCTTTGCCTTTCTGACAAACTCTTCACTTGAGCACGGAAACACGTTATCAATAATTGCTGCTGCAAACTCATACCATGAACATACACCGTCATTGGTGATATGGTATATCCCGGGAGCAAGTTCAATAATCTCGGCAGTCTTGCTGGCAAGATCCGCAGCATAGGTAGGTTTGCCGAACTGGTCATCCACCACACTAACCGCATCCATCTCACCGGATAACTTCAACATGGTCTCAACGAAATTCCTGCCATGGTGCCCAAATAACCAGGAGGTACGTATGATCCTGTAATCGTCCATATTCTCGATGATATTCCTCTCACCCAGCAACTTCGACTCACCGTAAACATTGATAGGACATGTGAGGTCAGATTCCATATATTCCTTTCTGGAGCCATCAAACACATAATCCGTGCTGAAATGAACAAGTTTAGCTCCCATCAGGGAGCAGCCCTCTGCAATATAACCCGGTGCCCTGCCATTTACATCGAACGCAAGTTCTCGGTTGCACTCATCCTCACAGCCGTCCACATCAGTGTAAGCAGCAGCATTGATCACGACATCCGGCTCAATGCGCTTGATCGTTTCGATAACCTGTTCCCTGTCCGTAATGTCGATGTCATCATGCGTAAGCTTCACAGCATCGGGGAACACACTACAAAGGTCTGTGCCAAGCATCCCGCCTGCACCTAAAATCAGCGTTTTAATGGTTCCCACCACCATCTATTGTCCACATACCACTGAATAGTACTATCCAGAGCAGTATCAAAATCATATTTTGGTATCCAGCCCATTTTCTTAAGCTTGTTACAGTCCAGGGAATACCTGAAGTCATGCCCCTTTCGATCATCCACATACTCGATCATGGACTCATCCTTACCCAGAGCCGCAAGGATCCTGTGGGTAATATCCAGATTTGTCAGTTCACTGCCGCCCCCAATGTTATACACTTCTCCTACATTCCCATTGTTAAGCACAAGATCGATTCCCGAGCAGTGATCATCCACATGGATCCAATCCCGCACATTCATACCGGAACCGTAGACAGGAACCTTCCTATTGTCCATAAGGTTCGTAATAAACAGTGGGATCAGTTTCTCAGGATACTGATACGGTCCAAAATTATTCGTGCAACGTGTGATCGTCACCGGGAGGTCGTAGGTAGTATAATATGACATCGCCAGCAGGTCCGAACCCGCTTTGCTGGACGAATACGGGCTGGATGGTTTCAGATCGTCCATTTCAGAGAACGAACCTTCCTTAATACTGCCATATACTTCGTCTGTAGAAACATGGATAAACCGTTCAACATCATTGGCAAGAGCACCTTGCAAAAGAGTATTCGTGCCGAGCACATTTGTCCGGACAAAGACAGCTCCGTCCTCAATGGAACGATCCACATGACTCTCAGCCGCAAAATGTACCACCTGGTCCACATCCTGCATAACCTTGCTCACAACATCAGGATCGCATATGTCACCCTTAACAAAAGTATAATTTGAATTCGACTCAATATCCTTAAGATTATCAGGATTCCCTGCATAGGTAAGTTTATCGAGATTCGTTATTTGGTAATCCGGATATTTCTCCAGCATATTACGGATAAAATTACTGCCTATAAATCCACATCCACCTGTTATCAACAATTTCAACATGCTTATCCTCCAGATTAAATTTCCATATCCAACATCTAAAAGTTCATCTCTGCATCCGCAAGTTCAGGCAAAACCAGATCCTTATCCGACACCAATATATCCACATCCTTCACTTTCCAGTCAATAGCTAGTGTAGGGTCATTGTAAATGATCCCTCGTTCTGCCTCAGGACGGTAGTATTCATCACACTTGTATGCAAACGTAGCGGTCTCACTTAACACGCAGAACCCATGGGCAAATCCTTTTGGTATCAGGAATTGTTTCTTGTTCTCCGAGGACAATTCCACACCATCCCATTCCCCATATGTGGGTGAATCCTTACGAAGGTCTACAGCAACATCATACACCCTGCCCTGCAAAACCCGTACCAATTTAGCCTGGCTGTAGGGGGCAAGCTGGTAATGCAGCCCCCTGAGTACACCGTAGGACGACTTTGATTCATTGTCCTGGACGAAATTATATTCAGTACCAACTAGATCATCAAATACCTGTTTGGTATAGCTTTCAAAAAAGTATCCTCGTTCATCACCGAATACCTTTGGTTCCAGAATTAATAGGTCGTCGATCTTCGTTTCTATAACTTCCATATTTGTTGGATCCGCAGTTATTTTTATTAAAATTATCTTGGTGATAATTTGCACAAACTTATATAAATTTTAGGATAGAAGTTGATGAGTGGGGTGAATTTGAAAACAACATAAGTGCGCAAAGCGCGGCGCATTCCGCCAAAAAGAAAGCTGCTCCAACGACCACCTAAATATCCGCCGACCTTCTCCACAACTTCAACGCCTACTCCCGCCCATACACATCATCAAATCTCATAATATCATCCTCACCCACATATCGTTCTGCATCTTCAATATCCGGTTTTTCCTTGAACTCCGAAACCTCATAGCCATTCTCACCCACAGCAGCGCCCGGTTTTATGTATCCGTAGCCCGTATGCGGGGAGTCAGGTGCAACACCGAACGTCACAAAGTGGTCAAGTGCCAGATCCTGCGCGCCTGCGATCGTTCCCATCGCTTCTGTATCCATGAGGTGGTCTGATGAGAACACGCCCACGGTTGACCTGCCATATCTCTCCTCGATCTCATGCACACCAAAACAGATGGCAGGAAGGGTATTCTTTCCCACGGGCTCAATGAGCACATTCTCCTTCGGGATATTCGATTCGATCTCTTCTAACTGGCCTGAGACAAGGAACTTCTGCGACTCGTTGGTAACAATGAATATCCCTGATGGATCGGATATCCTCTGGCATCGCAGTACCGTATTCTGGAACAATGAAGTGCTGCCGAGTTTGAGGAACTGCTTTGGATACTGTTTTCGGCTCAATGGCCAGAGACGGGAGCCTGTACCGCCTGCGAGGATGATGGATTTCATGATTTTCAAAACTCCGTCAAATGTAGAGTGAGTATTCTTCAATATTCCTGAGTTTTTCTGTGATTTCAATGCCCCGGGTAAATCTTTCGTAGCTAATACTGGATTTAGCATGGTACTTTTCTAACACTCTGTTTACACCATATATATCCAGATCAAGTAATTCCGCCAGCTTTCCCTTATTGATCTTGCCGCTGGAATATAGATCAACAAGATAAGATACTACTCCTTCCTTGTGATAATGCCATCCCTTGACCACACCAGGATACGCAGTGGTCATATAGACTTGCCCGAACTGCTGGTATATCTCATCATCGCATCGCAGGATCTCCATGAGCCAGCCCCGTTCATCCGGAACAACCTTCAGGTCCTTTAGATTTACTCCATCGATTGTTATTTTCATGTTTAAACTACTCCATTTTTCTCAAGTAATGGATGTTCTTGATAGTTATAACACACAGCCGCTCGCATAGATGCGAGCCGATAAAACCTGCGCCGCCTGTAACAAGATATTTCATGCATGTAGAATTGGAACAAACTTATTTAAATCTTGGTATCGTAATTAAAAATTTGCTTGGATTCTGAACCGGAAAATTGTGTGCAAGATCATTGCGGTGTATGAGGGGAGTCTATGTAAATGTGGGCTCATTATTTCTTCTCTTTCTTTTTTTGCCACAGAGATCGTAGCAACTTTCACTCTGTGTCCAGAATTTCACTCCTAAAATACCCCTATCAAATTCTTATGATGATATTCTCTTAATTTCATCAACCATACGTTTCTCTCCAAAATTTATCAATAAAGCTCGCTTCAATCGTATGCTTCTTAAGCATGATAATGTTTGAGCCGTAAATACACCTATAACCTTGACACCGATTTTAATTGCACCACCACCTCATCAGCAACCATAAATCGGTGTCTGAAAAATAAATCGATAATGAGATCGTACCTGAGTACCACCTTATCATACACTTTCACCCCACTTACATTAAACTATAATACCACCTCTCACATAATACCCACAAAGAACGTGGAGAAAACCCATGGGAATATACACCGTCTCACAACTCAACAACTACATTAAGCACATCCTTTCGTCCGACCCGCAGATAAGCGAAGTGTGGGTACGCGGAGAGATCTCCAACCTTACAAAACACTCATCCGGCCATTATTATTTCACAATAAAAGACCGCGACAGCCAACTCAGTTGTGTCAGTTTCAGGTCAACGAACCGCACCCTCAAGTTCGAGCCTGAAACCTCCATGAAAGTGCTGGTCTTT